>NZ_SZWZ01000025.1:0-210371 GCF_005281025.1 Citrobacter sp. wls714
AAGTGTCTAGATTATCTGTGGCGATTCATCCTCACTATATTGGCGAAGCTCGTATTTATGGATAGTGTGTGAACTTCTGAAAGGGATGCCATAGTCAGAAATCTGCTTCTCATCCCCTGTGTTGGTTTTTACCCAGATATGACCATTGCCTGGATCGGAGTCGATGACAGTGGCAGAGAAAGTCTCAATAAATGTGAAAGTTTCACCAAACAGCACAAAATTGGGTGTCGTGATTTCCGTTTGCCGAGGATCATCAGAAAGACCAGCTTCAGCTTCTTTCTTCCTGCTTTTCGTAGCGGAGATGCTCATACAAGTTCCTTAGTGTCAAGATGAAGTCATATTCGGTGATGTATGAAACCGTCCAGGCTTACAGTTGAGATGGTAGTTGCCATTTCAAACCCTTCGTTTGAGCTAATGAGTAAGTAAATAGGCTAGTTAAATCATATCGTTAGATGATTGCACGTAAATTGTCATTTTGACTTAGTTCGTAAGAAACGCAAATCACTTGTACCGATCGATTACGGGCTAATGATAGAACTTAACTATCAACAAAAGATTATCGATCGATATAAACGATCGATGTGTTGGGCTGTATTTATCAATAAAAGCTTGCCAACATTACATTGTTGGCGATGGTCTACGATGAATTGAGGGAATTTCAATGTCGGTTGCTGTAGTTGAGGGCGTAATTTCTACCACTCTCACGCCAGTGATAGTTTTGTGTTTTTTAGTACGTTGGAGCGTTGGGATTTTTAGGTTTTTCAACATACCAATGATGATTTGGAGATAGGATATGGTTTCAAGCCATCTAAACGATGGGACCGTATAGCTTCGCTTGGGAGCCTCTTTTAACTCTTCGATTGCTATCGATTCCTTAGCACCAGCACCAACTTCTAAGTGAGAGGCGTTAGTGTATTCGTCCTGACCAGCATGGTTATCGAGGATAAGCGATTCGACAGGACTGTTCACGTCTTCTGTGGTGATTTCATGGGGATGTGTTGCTATGGCACTATCAGGCGCTTCGCTAACCGATGCCTTACTGACTGAGGGCATTTTCAATGCAAACAGGAAAGCATTATCGCGTTCCGGCTGGTAATCTAGCCTGTTTTGTAAGGCAGACCAGGAATAACCTTTACCTAACTGCGAAGCTTTGAAAGCAATCCCCTGATATTCGAATGAAAACCCATTCATTTTCCCTGTTGAAGCAATATTCGGAAGCGCTTTGATATTGTTGGCGGCAAGCTGCATCACAAAATCAGTGGTGGATGGTTTATCGACAAGTAATGCTTCCAGGGCTTCCTGGATAACCGACTTGGGTGATAGCTCTCCTTTATACTTCTCCACCATCGCTTCGTTACGCGATAGCTTTTTAGGTTTCGGTATTGCGATTATCGGTTTTTGGGGCAGGGATTTTCTGGATAGCGAAGCTGGGGATGGTGATGCTACCAATTCTGGCCCTTTGGTTTTGGTCATATGGTGATCTATTTCTAACTGTTGGATGATACGGGTGCTGATGAGGTTTTCATTTTTGCCTAAGTAAAGGCTTCTATTGGATAGATCTATACGACTGGCAATAATGTGGATGTGCTGGCCGGCCGCATCATCATGAAGGACATAGCATCTGAGGTGCGTTTCAGAGAAGCCCATTCGGGACATGTAATCATCAGCAATCCCTGACCACTGAGCATCTGTCAGCGCTTCGTTTTTCGGCAAGCGAAGCGAATTGTGCCAGACGGGTTTAGCAACATCCGGGCGAAGCGTTTTTGTAGCATCAAATTCAGCTATCAGATCTCCAGCATCACTTCCATCCATATTCCCACCAATGACATAAGGTGTGCATTTATGGTGAGAGCCTGGCTTTAATGCGTAGAGAACGACACCAGAGAAGTTTTTACCCCTGCTGATTTTTTGCATTCCCTTCATCAGAAGGTGATCTCCATAGGTCGGCTGTGATCAGCTTCATGCGAAGCTCAGATATCTGGCGCTTCACTGCGAATAGTTCTGTTTGCGTCAGAGAGCTACCTTGGCTTTTATTATCCAGATGAGCGACAAGCTTGTTCAGCTTCTGTGAAATTTCGCTCAGCGATTTCCATGCTTCGAGATTAATCGATGGAATAACAGAGGGGAGGTTATGCAGAAACGCCATACGAAGCCATTCGCCTTTACGATGACGGCCACGTCTCTCATTGAGAAGCGTTAGCTCTTCATCATTTAATCTGACACTGACGCAATGAGAACGAATCTTGTTGTGCGAGTACTTCGCTTCGTTAACGCTTCCATTATGAGAATGCTTACTCACAACGATCTTATTAAAAGTATTACTTGCGATCATATGAACTCCTTTTCATATAATTAAATAAAAGCATATTCCTTATGCTTAATTTATTTATATGATAGGAACTAATAATGTCAATGCAGTGTGTTTATTTTGCTTTTAATTTTTTTCAACCAAAGGGCGAAAAAACAAGGGAGAACTCGAAGAAGCAGCGTAGCGCTTCGTAGAGTTAGCCCTTGCTTATTTATTATTTAAAAGATAACTGGTTTACTCTGTGAATTGACAATGTATAGCAATATATTAATTTAATTATAAATAACAATTGACTAATTTAAAGGTGAATATATGTTGCTGAGAAGCCAGAAGCCAGAAGCCAGAAGCCAGAAGCCAGAAGCCAGAAGCCAGAAGCCAGAAGCCAGAAGAAGCCAGAAGCCAGAAGCCAGAAGCCAGAAGCCAGAAGCCAGAAGCCAGAAGCCAGAAGCCAGAAGCCAGAAGCCAGAAGCCAGAAGCCAATGGTGTTATTATGAAAATGAAATGTCAAGGCTTTACATTGATAGAACTTATTTTAACATTAGCAGTAATTGCAATTATTAGTTTTCTATCCTTTCAAAGCTTAAATAAAGATTATGAAAACAAGCAGGCTGCTATCTTGGGTCAACAAATTAAGAATATTGGTTCTGGTGTAAATAATTATATAGTCAATCATTATGACGTGCTATCTAAATTAACGAATTCAACAGGTAGTGGCTTAGATTCTGGACCAAGAACGTGCAACACGACAACTCAGACATGTGAAATTACGACACAAACATTAGCTAACGAAGGAATGTTACCACCAGTTTTTAGTAATCAAAATATATATGGTTCTGGTTATAAAATAATTATTGCCAGAAAAGGAACAGCACCTTACTGGAATATATCTTCTCTAATAACAACAGATAAGCCCTTATTAGTAAGTGGTGCAGTGCGTTATGATTTACTTGGAAAAGCAATGCAAGGAGCTGGAGTTGATAGTGGAATGACAAGAGCCTTAGCTACCAAAATAGATGGTTATAAAGGCTCATGGTCTGCTACACAAACTGATTATTCAAATATAAACAATTTAGGTTTATTAGGTTTTATTGCGGGTTATGGTTCTAATTCTTATTCTGCTTTTTTACGTAGAGATGGCACATTACCTATGACAGGTGATCTAAATATGGGAACCAAAAATATTTATGGTGCAAATAATATTATAGCTTCAGGTATGGTCAGTGTCGGAGGGAACTTGGTGGTGACCGGCTCATCAACTCTTTCAGGTGCGGTTAATGCCAATAATACACTGACCGTAGCCGGGGCCAGCAGTCTGAAAGGGGCAACAGTTATAGGTTCAACATTAAATGTCGCGGGGATTTCAACCCTTGCAGGTGCGGTTAATGCCAATAATACACTAACTGTTGCAGGTACTAGTACATTGACGGGAGCGGTGACAGCGAAGAATGCGATCACTGCTTCCGGGAACATTACATCTTCAGAGCAAATAAAGGGCGCTACGCTGGTATCGACTGGCAGAACAACGGTAGGCGAATTTGTTCAGCTTAATGGGGTAGCAACGGTTGGCGCTGCGTGCTCACCTAATGGCTTACAAGGGAGAAATACGGCTGGTGCAATTCTGTCATGCACTAATGGCGTCTGGTCGTTAGTCGATAGCACGCCAGTTGGCGCAATTATAGCTTGGGGAAGTCAAAAAATACCGGATGGATGGCTTGAGTTAAATGGACAGTCTTTTGATAAGGCGAAAAATCCCATGTTAGCTTCTCTTTATCCATCAGGATCACTTCCTGATTTTAGGGGACAGTTTGTAAGAGCATGGGATCATGGGGCGGGGGTCGATCCAGATTCGTCTCGTGCGATTTTATCAAAACAAGGTGATGCGATAAGAAATATAACAGGAGAGTTTAAGTCTTCATCTGGAAGATATGATAGTGGATTGGCAAAAGGTGTGTTCCATCAAAAATCTTCAGGCTTGCAAGGGGCTGGATTTAGTGGTTGGTATGAACATGGTGTTGTTGATTTTGACGTTTCACGCCAAGTTCCAACCGCCGCAGAAAACAGACCTAAAAATATATCAGTAATGTATATTATTAAACAGGGATAAAAGCCATAAATCCCGATCTGGAAAAAACTAAAACTTTCACCATATCGGGATTTGACATAACTAGATTATAAGATAATCTAAAGGGCTGGTATGTTAGTGGGATGCATCCTCAAAGCAGTACTCCTGAAGATCTTAACGCTTATGTGGTTTGTATGAGAAAATGGTAAAAACAAACTTATATACTCGCTGACAATCTGAAATTGAAATATAATGGCAGCATCATTGTCTGGCAGAAAAGTAATGAAATTATCAGCTAAGTATGAGGCTATCTTAGCTGATATCATCTTATTTACTCGTATGTGATTGCATATTAAATGGTTTTTGCGTCAAACCTGCACGCATGAATCTAAACCTGAGATATGAAGAAATATTATCTTCATGTGATGAGAGTATCAACTGCCTATTACTTAACTCACAGCGTAACAAGTCGCTTAAAGAAGCTATATTTATCTCGTCAAGAGATTGAGCTGGATCATCTATCAGAACAAGGGGGGACTTCGCATACACTTTATTAAGTGATAGGAAAAAGGCCAAGCTCAATGCCGATAGCTGTCCAGAACTCATTGACATGGTTGCGTCATGTTCTGATTTTTCTGCTGTGCAGAACCTCAGTCTATCTCCATTCCCTTCATCTATAAATAGTCCTAAGCCACGTTGGTAGTTTTGGATAAGTCTACCGCTATAAATATGGAACGTTAACTCTATATCAGCGATGGTTTTTTTAGAATAATCTTTGTTTAGTATAGTTAGTTGTTCCTTTAATGTGGTAATTTTCTGTTTAGCATTTGTTAAGGCTTTATCCATATCTAACAAATCGTTAAGCTCTTTTTTTAAAGCTTTAAGTCTAAGATTATTCGCTTCATTCTTTTTGTATAAGAAATATTTATCTTTTCGATTGATCTGTTCTAAGTCTATGTTGAAAACATCATCTGGTGTAGCGAATGATTCATTCAAGACTGATTCCCATCCTTCAGGAAGTGAAATCAGCTCATTTTTCTTTTGTTGACGTATCAACAACACTAATGATTGTTTCCTTGATTCTATTTCTTCTGGTGAATCTGTAAAGGTCTGCGAGTAAGATATTCCGATTTGTGAAAGTCTTTCATTTATTTTTTTTATTTTTTCGAATATGCTTTCTGACTTTTGTAAACTATCAAATATTTTTTTGTCAAATTTAAGCTGAGTTTGTGCTTCTACCAAACGCTGAATCTCAGCATCCTTAGATTGCTTTATTTCATCGAGTTCGGCTTGTAGCTGTTTCCCTACATTATCTAATAAACTTTCTAAAGATTTACTTTTAATATCGATTGCGTCTAATAGCAGATCTTTTGTTATCCAGTCATGCCCACAAAGTAGACAATGTTTTTCTGATAGAGAAGTTTTCTTTTGATGTTCTTCTATTAATTTTTTTCTTGCTTGGCTAATCTCTACAAGAATAGCATTTTTCTCACCTATTTCTTTTTTGTAATTATCTCTAAGTTGTAAGCGTTTTTTGAAATCGATAATATCTATATTTGTATTATCTATAATTTTATCAATATCATCCGGACTTATGGAATCTTCTTTCTTGCGCAAAATGCTTAACGATAAATTGATCCCATTGTTAATCTTATTCTTTTGAGCCAGTTCCGGGTAGGCTTCAATATGATGTCCTACTTTAATTACCTCGGTTAATAGTTTTTCATTTTTGCTTATGAAATCTTCTATTCTGGCATTATCAATAATTACGCGAAGCTGTTCTTTGTTAGTAATTAGGTTTTTAAGTAATGAAATTTTATTCTCATTTTTTTCTGTTGTTTCAATATCAGAAAAAATTGAAGGGTTCTCAACATCCCATGATGGCGTAGTCAGATGAGTTGATATTTTTTCATACTGCACAGGATTATTATTATTTGTTCTTGGTACACCTATCGCTTGAATTTGAGATGTGATTGAATCCCTCTTTTGAATGAAATTCAGACCGGTTGATTTCCTCGTCAATGCATTTTGAACTCGTCCACATAAATTTATGTTTTCAGTTAGTTCACTAACGTTCATCAAACCACTGATAGCATTTTTTCGCTGCCTAATACTGTTAGCAAAAATAAATGAACTCTGTCCTTGTTCAAGATAGTTAAGAAAGTTGTAGTTATCAGTGAATTTTTCGCCTAATATTTCATCAAGTTCATTTTGTGTAATTAAGGTGCTGTTTTCGTAAGAGTCTAATAAACCTAATTTATAGAGTTTAAATATGCTAAAATTATCTGCTTTATTATTCTGTATTATTTTTAAATCTTTTGCATGTGCTCTGCGTGAAAAGTAAAGTTTCTCATTATTATCATTCGACATCTCGACACTGATTTCGATATCATTCTCTCCATTTGTTTTGTTCCAGAAAAGATTATCACTATAATTTTTAATGCCTCCTGGCATTATTGTTTCACATAGTTGTACAATCCTTTTTATTTTTCCTGTAAACAACAATTCTAAAGCATCATATACGCTTGTTTTGCCATATCCATTAGGGCCTTCAAGTGTCAACAAAGAAGAACTCTCAAAATCGAATTCGACTTTATCAAAGGCCTTGAAGTTATTTATTCTCAGCTTTGATAGCTTCCAGTTCTTCATTTATTAATTCCTCAATTAGCATGTCTAAATTTACATCACTTTGTTTATTTGCTGTGCTGATCTTAGTATATATCTCAGATAAATTTAATGAATCTACCAGCGTGTTAATTTGGAGATCAATTGGAACAATATCCTTTTTTATATCAGGCATTTCTAAAAAAGGTAGTTTAATGAAAATTCTAGCTGCCATGTTATACAGGCTGGGTCGAGATGGATCTGCTTTATATGTGGAGAATTCTTCATGATCTGAGAGAACTGCTCTAAGATTATTGAAGTTCTTCCCGGAAATTAATTGATTCTCTTCATTTGAATAATACAATACATACTTTTTGAAGTGATAAGCATTTTCTTCTATATCAAATATACTTTTTTCATATAGCTTGTAATTTGAAAGTTTGTCGAGTTGAAAAACTATTATAAGATCAGTGTTTTTTGCAAAAGCTGGAGCTTCTAAAATTTCAGTTGGGGTGTTGTTAATAATTAACTCATTAATGAAACTCGCATCTTCAAGTTTATCAGTTCTGTAGGTTATTATATATCGACGTAATGCATCTTTCTCCTTTTTAAAAAAAGAAATATTTTCTAGTGTACTTTCAACTTCTATAAATTGGTGATCTTCAATAGCCTGTTTTATAAAATTATTTAGCATTTAGTTCCGCCTCTGCTTTATCAGTAGATATAACCCTTAAATTAAATTCCCTAACAATATGGTTATTGTTCTCTTTAGAGTCGTTAATTTTTGTGATTTTTTCTGAGGTTGCTGAAATTATAGTATCATCTGATACTTTATAGGCTATTATGTTATTATATTCATAAAGCAATGATGCAAGTGTAGCATTATCCCTTATGTGATTTTTCAACTCTTCTTGGAATGAAGTATTTCGTCTTCTTCCATCTCTAATTGTCAAAGCTGTTGGGAGGTATTTATTTATTTTTTTAGAATAGTGAGGCAAGCCCATTAGTTTTGGTATGTGGGATATTGCTGATACTACATCAAGATAATCCCGGACATCATCTTCATTTATAACATTGTTTTGTCTGTGAGGCTGTAAAGAGGTATGCAATTGTATGGCAGAGTTATAATTCAAGCTATAAATAAATCTGAAAACATTTGATATCGATTCAATTTGCTTCTCGCTAAAAGCGTCCAAATCATTATAGAACTCAGTTTCAATAATATTTGTTATTTTTTCTTTGGTTAATAATGCTTGATATATTTCGTCTGTCCGATTAAGTGGGGGAGATGTTAGTAATTCCAAAAAAATGCTACTTGCTATTCTATTATGATATGCTGCGTAGTCTTGTTTTTGTCCATTGTGAACTAAGTTATGAATTACAATTACTTTATTAGTTATAAGCTCTGATAGTAAAGTGGATTTTTCAATAATTAAATTTTTTGTTTTAATCAAATTATTGGTATCTAAAAATAATTCAATTTGTTCATCAATCAATTCATTTATTTTTGATAGTAAACAGTATTTACTATCGCCATAACTGTAAAACTCAACTATTTTTCCATCATTACTTGTATAATTTTCAAAATTATCAAGTTCTTTAGCTACATGAAAATATCTGATTGTATTTTCATCACAGTCAGTAGCTATACATGCTGCTTTATAAATAGCTTTGACATATTCAGAACGATATTGCGATAGCTTTGCTTTTACTTGATGAGTTGAGATCACCTTGCCATCACAATAAATAGCAAAGTCATCTGTGCTATCTAATTGCAACTCAAAATTATCAATTATTCTCTGTTGAAATGATTTTACCGTTAATAGTTTCAGGCAGTGATAAAGAGCTACTTTCCCTTGGTAAACAAAGCCCCCCCAGGAACTGATCGCACTTCCTGGCAGTGTTTCCTCTATGTTAGACATTTTTTATCCTATGAAAATTTTACTGAACATAGCTATAAATCAGAATTCTTACATAGACATACTAATCATTTTTAGTGCGAATGAAATGCAAAATGTTCACTATCTTGCTCATAACTGTGAGAAAGCTCAATTATGAGAGCAGCTAAAGATTTTAATCGGTATATCCTTCTGTTGAGGTTAACTTGCCAACAACACTGATTGATGAATTTCCAAAGGATGCCGCTTCCACATATTCACCCCACCAGCCCATCATCTCTCTACGTTGTTCAAGGTATTGAGAACGATTGTAGGATCTCCTGACTTCGTTAGTATCGATATGTGCTAACGCAGCTTCGATCACATCAGGAGGAAAACCTTTCTCGTTAAGCACTGTTGAGGCAATGGCTCTCATCCCATGAGCGACAAGAAGATCTTTGAAGCCCATCCGTTTAAGCGCCATGTTTGCTGTCTGACTATTCATTGGTTCAAGTGGATTACGGTAGCCAGGAAAAACATAATCTCTGTGCTTACTGATAGGCTTCATCACTTCCAGAATAGCCAACGCTTGCTCAGAAAGCGGAACGATATGTTCACGCTTCATCTTCATGCGGCCAGCAGGGATACGCCATTCTTTTGCGTCAAAGTCAATCTCATCCCAGCGAGTCGTTGACGCTTCGGCAGGTCGGATCATCGTAAGTAATTGCCATTCGATAAGACAGCGAGTTTGTCGTCCGATACTGGCAAATGCCAGAGTTTTCATCAAAAGGGGGAGTTGCTCTGGAGGTAGGGCAGGGCGGTGCTTTACCTTTGGTTTATGGAATGTTCGGCCGATCCGTGCTGCGGGGTTTACAGATACCAGCCCAGAATTGAGGGCGTAATCCATAACTTCATTGATACGCTGGCTTAGACGTTTAACCGTTTCGAGTCTTCCGGCAGCGTGTGTTGGCTCTAACGCTCCGATGAACTGCTGAGCCGTGATGTTAGCAATGGGCATAGAGCCAATATGTGGGAATACATATTTACTCATAGAACGCCAGATATCGTTTAACGTATGAGTTGCCAGCCCCGCTGATTCTTTGGTTTTGAACCATTCGGAAGCGACCTTTTGAAAAGTGTTCTCAGTGGCACTTTTTTGCCGCAACTGTTCGGTTTTTTTATGCTCCTGCGGATCAATCTCTTTGCTCAATAGAAGACGGGCATCTTCACGAAGTTGACGAGCCTCAGAGAGAGATACAGCAGGGTAAGCACCAAAGCTAATCATGGCGCGTTTGCGAGTGAAAGGTTTGTAATAGCGGAATCGCCAGAGTTTTGAGCCACCGGGTTTAACCAGTAGCTCTAAGCCGTCCCCGTCATACAGGATAGTGGCACGTTCAGTCGCTTTGGCATTTTTGACTTCGGTGTTGTTAAGGGGTTTTGTCTGACGTGCCATATTATTCTCCAATCACTGGTTAGGCATATGGCTCAGACGACACGATGGTTTGTATGCCTAAAGATATGCCTAAAAATGTTGGATTTCACTGTATCAGTGTGGACTTTGCTAGACAACAGAAAAACAGCAGGTCTGTACAACCTACTGTTTATTCAATTTTTTATAGTCTTGTCTGGACTTCAGCAGACAAAACGTTGGGGATAAGTTGGTCGGCACGAGAGGATTTGAACCTCCGACCCCCGACACCCCATGACGGTGCGCTACCAGGCTGCGCTACGTGCCGACGCTATGGCTGATAATACTACTGCTTTCCACCGCGAATGCAAGAGGATGGCTTGCTAACTGATTTATAATTAATCAGTTAGCAATGAATCGCTTCTCATCCGTCAGAACTTGCAGCAGCAGGCTCAGCTGCGGTTTCTGATCTTTTATCTTCTCACCGTGTAAATCATACGTCTGATAATTACCGTTGTTGTTAAGCACCAGCGTCATCTCTGGTGTGGTAATTGCCAGCGTGCTGCCGTCGGCGGCGGTAACCCAGTAATGGCGGCGGGTTGCATTAAACAAATCCTGGCCCTGCGAGTACTCGTTAGCTGGCGTGCTGACGTGGAGCAGACGTTGCATAAGCGTCGTCATCAGGTCTGTATGATCGGTCAGGCTATTGATGCGCTGAGCAGGTGTTCCCGGCCAGTGAATAATCAGAGGAACCTGCAGATGGCCGCGCGACCACGCAAAGCTGTTCTCTTCCTGAGTCAGCGGCACGCCCCGACCAGCAGTAATAATCACCACCGTGTTGTTCAGTTTACCGGAGTCGCGCAGGGCGCTAAGGATCCGGTTAATGTTGGCATCCACATCCTGAGCGGCATTGGCGTAGCGTTTGGCAAAGTTCTTCTGGTTGCTGTCAAGGTTCGTTCCGTTAAAGGAGACCCAGGAGAACCAGCGGTTATCTTCCTGTGCGTAGCGACCCAACCAGTTAATCCACTGGCTTGCGGTTTGCTCGTCAGACTGCGTTTGCACGCTCGGCATAGAGAAATCTGACAGTAGCGCCTGGCGATAAAGCGGGCTGGTAAAGCCATCCGAGGAGAATAGCCCCAACTGATACCCCTGCTGGTTCAGTGCAGAGATCAGCGCCGCAGGCGTTCGGGTCGACAAAATGCCGTCCATGTAGCTTGGGGACACGCCATAGAACAGGCCAAAAATCCCGTTATCTGTGGTGTTGCCTGTGCTCATGTGACGCGTAAAGGCGATATTCTGCTCAGCGAATTCAGCCAGCGCTGGCATCTGTTTTTCAAAACGGGAGTAGTTCAGGCCGTCTACGGTAATCAGCAGAACGTTCTGGCCGGTTCCCATATCGCGGTAGCGCAGGTCGCTGAGCGGGTACTGTACGGAAACCGCTTCCGGGTTTCCCTGCTCGATCAGGCGGCGTTGATATTCTTGCGCATCCAACAGACCATGTTTTTCCAGAAACTTACGCGCCGTCATCGGATAGGAGAGCGGCAGGTTCGCGCGTTGCATGGTAATAGGGCGATAGAAATTGGCGTCTGCCCAGATGTACACCACATGCGAGGCGATAAAGGAAACGAAGAAGAATGCTGCTAAGGGTTTCGCAAAATGGCGACGACGCGTCAGGCTGCGCAGCTTTTGCCAGCTCCAGGTCGCAAACAGCATTTCGATTAACAGAATAACCGGCACGCTGATAAACATCAGTTGCCAGTCACGCGCCGCTTCATTCTGGTCAGGGTTAATGACCAGTTCCCAGACGATCGGGTTGAGGTGCAGGTGGAAGCGGGTAAAAACTTCGCTGTCGATTAACAACAGCGTCATGCCCGCCGTCGCCAGGATAGCTGATAAGAATCGCATCAGCCTCTGGGACATGACGATAAACGTCAGGGGAAACAGGATCAGCAGATAGGTGGCAAACACCAGGAAGCTAAAATGCCCGACAACGCTCAGGTAGGAATAAACGCGCCCTGCAAGCGTAGTCGGCCAGTCGGCGACAAACAGGTAACGGCTACCGAGTACCATGGCCAACAGAATGTTGAACAAAGCAAACCAGTGCCCCCAGCTAACCATCTGGGAGACTTTCTCACGGTAGCGCTGACGATGAGTTACCATAAACTGTTGTTCGTTTCCCCGGAGCAGGCTCTTAATGCGCTTGGTCGTCGTTTACCGAAGACTGCAATGCGCGGGCAAAAGAGTTGGCAATCGCCTGGCGCTGGGCCGGTGCGATGCTTGTATTGATAAGGTTAGTCACCATGTTTCCCAGTACCATCAGGGAAAGATCGGTCGGCGCCTTATGTTTTTCCAGTACGTTGAGCATCTCATTCAGCAGTTGTTCAACGTGTTCGTCACTATAGCGGGAAATTTGTGGCATAAATCGAAATCAGTCTGTTCATGAAAGGGCAACATATTACCGTACGGACAGTTTTTTTTCTGCTTTTTTATCTTCTATTGCGTCACTGCCCGGCAGGTGGTTGAATACCGCCCGGTCTAAAAGGAGAGTTTATCATGAGTCTGGATATCAACCAGATTGCCCTGCACCAGCTTATCAAACGTGATGAGCAAAACCTTGAGCTGGTCTTGCGCGATTCATTACTGGAACCGACAGCGACCGTTGTCGATATGATGGCTGAACTGCATCGGGTGTATAGCGCCAAGAATAAAGCCTATGGCCTGTTCAGCGAAGAGAGCGAGCTGGCGCAAACGCTGCGTTTACAGCGTCAGGGCGAAGAGGATTTTCTGGCTTTTAGCCGTGCCGCGACAGGGCGTTTGCGGGACGAGCTGGCGAAATATCCTTTTGCCGACGGCGGTATTGTCCTGTTCTGCCATTACCGCTATCTGGCGGTAGAGTATCTGCTGGTTGCCGTGCTGAACAATTTAAGCAGCATGCGCGTCAATGAAAATCTGGATATCAACCCGACGCACTATCTGGATATCAATCATGCGGACATCGTGGCGCGTATTGATTTAACCGAGTGGGAAACCAATCCGGAGTCCACACGCTATCTGACGTTCCTGAAAGGGCGGGTAGGGCGCAAAGTCGCCGATTTCTTCATGGACTTTCTCGGCGCCAGCGAAGGTCTGAACGCCAAAGCGCAAAACCGCGGTCTGCTGCAGGCGGTCGATGACTTCACCAATGAGGCGCAACTGGATAAAGCCGAGCGCCAGAATGTGCGTCAGCAGGTCTACAGCTACTGCAACGAGCAGCTACAGGCCGGTGAAGAGATTGAGCTGGAGTCGCTGTCTAAAGAGCTTTCCGGCGTCAGTGAAGTCAGCTTCAGCGAATTCGCTGCTGATAAAGGGTATGAGCTGGAAGAGAGCTTCCCGGCGGATCGCAGTACGCTGCGCCAGTTAACCAAATTTGCCGGCAGCGGCGGTGGGTTAACCATTAATTTTGACGCCATGCTGCTGGGCGAGCGTATTTTCTGGGATCCGGCGACGGACACGTTAACCATCAAAGGTACGCCGCCGAACCTGCGCGACCAGCTCCAGCGCCGCACGTCGGGCGGGAAATAAAACCATTTGCCGGGTGGAGGAGGAAACGCCTTATCCGGCCTGCGTGATCTATCTTTAGCGCCAACAGAATCCCATAAAAAAACCCCGCCGAGGCGGGGGTTTCTTCAACTTCCAGGCGATTACGCGCGAACGAAGTCGATGTGAGTCAACTTCGGCTTGAAAGCGTGACGCTGTACAGCCTGAGCTTTAACTTTAACTTCTTTACCGTCAACAACGATGGTCAGAACTTCGCTGTAGAATTCAGCTTTAGCTTGCATGTTCATAACTGCATCGTGATCCAGTTCGATAGCAATCGGGGCTTCTGCGCCACCGTAGATGATTGCCGGGAACTTGTTAGCGGCACGCAGGCGGCGGCTCGCACCCTTACCCTGCTCTTTACGTACTTCAGCGTTGATAGTAAACATTTAAATCTCTCTTTAATAATTCCTGCTACAGGCGACCCAGCAACAGGTAAGTGATCTGCTTTGCGTATGCAAAAGCGGGCGAGATTCTATACTCAAACGGCTGGTACATCAATCAAAAGTACAATTAACCGCGTAATTCATGTGCCCGGCGAAAGCGACCTTCATAATCGAAGACCTTTTCACGCACCTGCCAGTACTGACCTTTCATACGCGCAACCACGAAATCAGGATGGCGCAATAGCGCCTGCTGGGCGAGGATATCGGTGGCGGTTATCCAGCGTAAGGGAATACCGGGAGTTCGGGTGTGTGGGCGAATAAACAGTTGTTCGAATGCTGTACGCTGCGCAGGAGTGTGTAGACGAAAACGTTCGCTGACGTCGGCCCCGTCTTCATCGTAATAGGTGATTTTTAGCCATTCGCCTTTCTCATCCTGGCCATTTTGTAACACCATCCCGCTACAGCGCAGGACCAGCGCATCTTTTAGCCTCAACGCCGCTTTTAGCATGTCATCCGGATCGACCAGCACCGTATCGCATTCACGACAGCGGCGGGCAGCAATGTCATTTTCCGCGTTGCACTGCGGGCAATTTTTAAAACGGAAACGAAAGTCGCACTGTTCGCGATGGCCGTCATCATCTTCAAACCATCCCTGGCAGCGGCGACCAAAATGTTCAA
Source organism: Citrobacter sp. wls714 (assembly GCF_005281025.1). Lineage (NCBI taxonomy): Bacteria > Pseudomonadati > Pseudomonadota > Gammaproteobacteria > Enterobacterales > Enterobacteriaceae > Citrobacter > Citrobacter sp. wls714. Next base: position 14,900 of record NZ_SZWZ01000025.1, read on the forward strand.
TCAGCGTACCGTCAGCCGTTGTTTTGCCCCAAAAGGTGTTGGCAAATCCGCAGGCAGGACAGAACACCTGCACCGGCACGTTGTCGCTTTTTCCCTTCGGCGCGCCCACTTCCGGGGCGTACAGATCGTGGGGATTGCCCGCGTAATCGAGGATCAGACAGTCGGTTTTACCTGGGGCCAGGCGCAGTCCTCGACCAACAATTTGTTGGTACAGGCTGACTGATTCAGTCGGGCGTAGAATAGCGATAAGGTCGACGTGCGGGGCATCGAAGCCGGTAGTCAGGACCGACACATTCACCAGAAAGCGAAAACGCTGGGCTTTGAACTCTTCAATCAGCACGTCACGCTCCGCGCCTGGCGTATCTCCGGTGATAAGCGCGGCATCGTCAGCAGGCAGCAGGCCCAGAATTTCTTTGGCGTGTTCAACGGTGGCGGCGAAAATCATCACCCCTTTGCGCGACTGGGCAAACTCGACAATCTGGCTGATGATATGCGGCGTGATTCGCTGCTGCTTCTTTAATTCCCGATTAAGGTCCGCCTCGCTGAACAGGCCGTTACTCTGCGCCTGCAGACGGCTGAAGTCATACTGCACGACCGGCATGTCGAGGCGTTCCGGCGGCGTCAGATAGCCGTGTTTAATCATGTAACGCAGCGGTAATTCATAAATGCAGTCGCGAAACAGCGCTTTTTCATCGCCGCGTACCATTCCGTGATAATGAAAGTGGTAAATCCAGCCTTTACCCAGACGAAAAGGCGTGGCGGTAAGCCCCAGCAGGCGTAAGTGGGGATTGACGTTGGTCAGGTGAGTGAGGATTTGCTGATACTGACTCTCTTCATCATCACTGATGCGGTGGCATTCATCGACGATAAGCAGGGAAAACTCTCCCTGAAAGGCGTCCAGATTGCGCGCCACCGACTGTACGCTGCCGAATACCACTTTCCCGTGGCTCTCTTTACGCTTCAGCCCGGCGGCAAAAATATCTGCCTCCAGCCCCAACGCGCAATATTTGGCGTGGTTTTGCGCGACCAGCTCTTTGACGTGCGCCAGTACCAGCACGCGCCCACGCGCCACGCGGGCCAGTTCCGCTATCACCAGGCTTTTGCCCGCGCCAGTTGGCAGGACGATAACCGCCGGCGTGCGGTGGTGGCGAAAATGGTTGAGCGTGGCGTCCACGGCTTCTTTTTGGTACGGGCGAAGAGTAAAAATCATGGGCTCACTAAGGTAAACAGTAACAATGAATAGTATGCCATGAATCATTTCCCTTGAGGGATGGTGTAACGCCGCTATACTGGGCGGATAACAGTCCCACTTTTCGGGCGCAAACCCGATTCTCGTATTTTTACAGGCAAAAATCACACTCATGCGACTTGATAAATTTATCGCTCAGCAACTCGGCGTCAGCCGCGCTATTGCCGGGCGTGAGATCCGTGCTAACCGCGTTACCGTCGACGGTGAAATCGTCAGAAATAGCGCCTTTAAGCTGCTGCCAGAACATGACGTCGAATATGACGGCAATTCCCTGATTCAACAAAATGGCCCGCGCTATTTTATGCTGAATAAGCCTCAGGGCTATGTTTGTTCAACGGATGACCCGGATCACCCGACGGTTCTTTATTTCCTTGATGAACCCGTCGCCCACAAATTACATGCGGCAGGGCGTCTGGATATCGACACCACCGGACTGGTGCTGATGACCGATGACGGTCAGTGGTCGCATCGCATCACTTCACCACGTCACCATTGTGAGAAAACCTATCTGGTGACACTGGAATCGCCGGTGGCGGATGATACCGCCGAGCAGTTTGCCCGTGGTGTACAACTGCATAACGAAAAAGACCTGACAAAGCCGGCCGTGCTGGAGGTCATTACGCCAACTCAGGTGCGATTGACCATCAGCGAAGGGCGCTATCATCAGGTGAAACGCATGTTTGCCGCCGTGGGGAACCACGTTGTAGAACTGCACCGTGAACGGATCGGCGCCATTAAGCTCGATGATGATCTTGAGCCAGGTGAATACCGTCCATTAACTGAAGAAGAAATTGCCAGCGTTAACTTAACCCCGCGTTAATCTCAGGAGCTAAATGTGACCACCCGGCAGAACTCGTCAATTGCCATTGTCTTTATCCTTGGCTTGTTAGCCATGCTGATGCCGTTGTCGATTGATATGTATCTTCCGGCGCTGCCTGTTATCTCTGAGCAGTTTGGGGTGCCTGCCGGTAGCGCGCAGATGACCCTCAGTACCTATATTTTAGGTTTTGCGGTGGGGCAGTTGCTGTATGGTCCAATGGCAGACAGCATTGGGCGTAAACCGGTAATACTGGGCGGAACGCTGGTGTTTGCGGCGGCGGCAGTTGCCTGTGCGCTGGCGCAAACTATCGATCAACTGATCATAATGCGTTTCTTCCATGGTCTGGCGGCTGCGGCAGCGAGCGTGGTTATCAACGCCCTGATGCGCGACATCTATCCGAAGGAAGAGTTCTCGCGCATGATGTCATTCGTCATGTTGGTCACCACAATAGCGCCATTGCTGGCGCCCATTGTGGGCGGCTGGGTGCTGGTATGGCTGAGCTGGCACTATATCTTTTGGATCCTCGCTGTGGCGGCTATTCTGGCTTCAGTGATGATCTTTACGCTGATCAAAGAAACGTTGCCCGTAGAGCGTCGCCAGCCATTTCGCTTGCGCACGACTCTGGGCAACTTTGCCTCGTTGTTTCGTCATAAGCGCGTACTGAGCTATATGCTGGCCAGCGGGTTCAGTTTTGCCGGCATGTTTTCTTTCCTTAGCGCCGGGCCTTTTGTCTACATCGAGATTAACCATGTTTCACCGCAGCATTTCGGTTACTACTTCGCGCTGAATATTGTTTTCCTGTTCGTGATGACCATTATCAACAGCCGCTTTGTCCGTCGGGTAGGGGCATTGAATATGTTCCGTGCAGGGCTGTGGATCCAGTTTGTGATGGCGGGCTGGATGGTTTTCAGTGCGCTGTTCGGGGTAGGTTTTTGGGCGCTGGTGGTGGGCGTGGCGGCATTTGTCGGCTGCGTGTCGATGGTGTCATCTAATGCGATGGCGGTCATCCTGGATGAATTCCCACACATGGCGGGAACGGCATCATCTTTGGCGGGGACGTTCCGCTTTGGCATTGGCGCTATTGTTGGGGCACTGTTGTCACTGGCGACCTTTAACTCGGCCTGGCCGATGATTTGGTCGATAGCGTTTTGCGCCACCAGCTCTATTCTCTTCTATCTCTACGCCAGTCGCGCTAAAAAACGGTGATCTAATACACAACATGGAGGTCATAAGGCCTCCAGAGTTGATGTATATCAACCGCAAATCTATCAATTCTCCTGCTTATGTTTATTTTATGTAAAATCAATTTATGTAAAAAGTCACATCATTGTAGTTAAAAAGGTTGAGTTAGATCGCAGAAACGAGTACATATAGCCCGGAAATTTGCCAGAACCATTGAATAAATTTAAATACCTGGTTCGGAAAGTAGCATATGGACATGGGTGTAAACGTTTACCAACTGTTTAAAGACGTTTTGTCAATGATGTGTTAATATTGATGTAAAATAATTGTGAAGTGATTGTGCTTCCAGGGAAAGAAAGTGATGACATTACAACTCTCAATCGTTCATCGTCTGCCGCAGTGCTATCGTTGGTCGGTGGGTTTCGCAGGTTCGAAAGTTGAACCGATTCCGCAGAACGGCCAGAGCAATGAGAACAGCCTGGTGGCGCTCAAATTGCTCAGCCCGGATGGTGATAGCGCGTGGTCAGTTATGCATAAACTCAGCCAGGCCCTCAGTGATATTGAGGTTCCTTGTTCCGTGCTGGAATGCGAAGGGGAGCCGTGCCTGTTTGTGAATCGTCAGGATGAGTTTGCTGCGACCTGCAGACTGAAAAATTTCGGCGTAGCAATTGCAGAACCTTTTTCAAATAACAATCCGTTTTGAGCGTCAGCTTAGCGCGAGCAGCTGACGCGTATAGGCCTGTTGTGGCGCGTTGAATACGTGCTCGCATTGCCCCTGTTCCACAACTTCTCCCTGCCTTAGCACAATAACCTGATGGCATAACGCGCGTACGACATGCAAATCATGGCTGATAAAAATATAGGCCAGACGATGCTTTTCCTGTAAGGACTTTAACAACATCAGGATTTGCGCCTGTACGGTCCTGTCGAGTGAGGATGTCGGCTCATCCAGAATGATCAGCGAAGGTTTTAGAATCAACGCTCGGGCAATGGCTATGCGTTGACGTTGACCACCGGAAAACTCTGCGGGATAACGATGCCGCGTTTCGCTATCCAGCCCCACTTCTGTCATTACCGCTTTCACCTGCGCTTCACGTTGTTCGGCAGTAAGTGTCGGTTGATGAACGCGTAGTCCCTCCTCAATAATTTGTAGCACGCTTAAGCGTGGGTTTAGCGAGGAGTTAGGATCCTGAAATACTACCTGAATGCGGTGACGTACGGGTAACAGTTGGCGACGATTTAAGGTATGCAACGCCTGGCCATCGAACACAATACTCCCCTGCGATGTGATTAGCCTCAGTAGCGCCAGTCCGGTGGTGCTTTTTCCGGAACCTGACTCACCGACCAGTCCCAGCGTTTCACCGGGCCGCAGGGAAAAACTGACGTCGTTAACCACGACGTTATGGTCTACTACGCGCTTCAGAATGCCTTTGCGGACAGGGAAGGCGACGCGGAGTTTTTCCACTTCCAGCAAGGGAGCTTGCCCTACAGGTAAGGGGACCGGGTCACCGGAAGGTTCGCTGTTTAACAATTTCTGCGTGTACGGATGCGAGGGCGCAGAGAGCAGCTGTGCGGCACAATTTTGCTCAACGCACAGGCCGTTTTGCATGACCGCCACGGTATCGGCCAGCTTTTTCACAATGCTGAGGTTATGGGTGATGAACAGTAATCCCATATTCAGCTCTCGCTGTAACTCCCGTAACAATTGCAGGATCTGTGCCTGGACGGAGACATCCAGCGCGGTGGTGGGTTCATCGGCAATCAGCAGTTCTGGCCGCGTTAACAGCGCCATGGCGATCATTACACGTTGGCGCTCACCGCCAGACAACTGGTGCGGGTAATCTGCGAGACGTTTGGCCGCCTGACGGATCCCGACGCGGTCCAGACAGGTCAGAATCTCTGCTCGGGCGGCCTCGCGACGCATTCCCCGATGCAGCGACAGCACCTCGTAAAGCTGTTTTTCCAGGTTGTGAAGCGGGTTTAGTGACACCATCGGCTCCTGGAAAATCATGGCGATTTTGTTCCCTCGTACGCTTCGAAGCGTCTGCTCGTTGGCGTGAAGCAATGATTCACCATGGAAACGAATATCACCGGCAAGATAAACCGCGGGAGGGGACGGTAATAAGCGCAGAATAGAAAGCGCGGTCACACTTTTCCCTGAGCCAGATTCGCCCACCAGCGCCAGCGTTTGCCCGGCATCAACCCGCAATGAGAGAGTGTTGACTACGGTGCGCACGGTCTCTTGTTGGCGAAAACCTACCGATAAATTCTCAATAGCTAACAGAGGTTGTGTCATTTTAAATTGCCTTATTGGGATCAAACGCGTCGCGTACCGCTTCACCAATAAAGATCAGTAGCGATAACAGCAGGGCAACGGAGATGAACGCAGTGATCCCAAGCCACGGCGCCTGCAGGTTATTTTTACCTTGTAACAGGAGTTCTCCCAACGATGGCGAGCCAAGCGGTAAGCCGAATCCGAGAAAATCCAGCGAGGTCAGGGTAGTGATCGAGGCGCATAATATAAACGGTAAAAAAGTCAGGGCGGCGACCATCGCGTTGGGTAGCATATGACGCAGAATAATACTGCGATCGCTGACGCCGAGCGCCTGCGCGGCACGAATGTAATCAAAGTTTCGGGTACGTAAAAATTCCGCACGCACCACGCCAACCAGACTCATCCAGCCAAACAGCACGGTAATGCCCAGCAGCCACCAGAAGTTTGGCTGAACCACGCTCGACAGCAGAATGATCAGAAACAGCGTCGGCATACCAGACCAAACCTCAATAAATCGCTGTCCCCACAGGTCCACCTTGCCGCCATAGTAGCCCTGGATTGCGCCAGCCATGATCCCCATCACGCTGGAACACAGGGTCAGCATTAAACCAAACAGGACCGAGATACGAGTGCCGTACAGGATACGCGCCAGCACATCGCCGCCGTTGGCGTCCGTCCCCAGCCAGTTTTGTGCAGAAGGTGGGGAAGGGAAGGGCTTATCGGTGGCAAAGTTAATGCTGGTGGCGCCAAAGCGTACGGGCGCCCACAGGATCCAGCCCTGCTTCTCCAGGCGCTGCTGTAGCCAGGGATCCTGATAATCAGCTTTGGTCGCCAGCGGTCCGCCGAAGTCGCTTTCACTGTAGTTTTTGAACAGAGGGAAATACCAACTGCTGTCATAGCGCACCAGCAGCGGCTTATCGTTGGCAATCAGTTCGGAACACAGGCTAAGGCCAAACAACACCAGAAAAATCCACAGCGACCAGTAGCCGCGGCGGTTATGGCGAAAACGCGCCCAGCGGGCTTGATTGACGGGGCTTAATCGCGACATTAGCGTCCCTCAAAATCAATACGGGGATCGACCAGCGTATAGCTGATATCACTGAGAATATTCAGCAGCAGTCCGATCAGGGTGAAGATATAGAGCGTGCCAAACATCACCGGATAGTCGCGTGATACGGTGGATTCATACCCCAGTAACCCCAGTCCGTTAAGCGAGAACATGACTTCAATCAGCAGCGAGCCGGTAAAAAACATGCTGATAAACGTTGCCGGGAAACCTGCTATCACCAGCAACATCGCGTTGCGAAACACATGTTTCAATAGAATGTTTTTCTCGCTTACTCCTTTGGCGCGCGCGGTGACGACATACTGTTTGCGGACTTCATCCAGAAATGAGTTTTTGGTCAACATGGTCAGCGCGGCAAACCCGCCAACCACCGTCGCCAGCACCGGCAGGGTAATATGCCAGAGATAGTCGGTGATCTTTTGATACCAGGGGAGAGCGTCAAAATTAGCGGAAACCAGCCCGCGTAGCGGGAACAGATCGTAATAGCTTCCCCCGGCAAAAAAGACGATCAGCAAAATCGCAAACAGAAATGCCGGGATGGCATAGCCAATAATAATGAATGCACTGCTCCACACATCAAATCGACTACCATTGTGAACCGCTTTGCGGATACCTAGCGGTATCGACACCAGATAGATGATGAGTGTGCTCCACAGCCCCAGCGTGACGGAAACGGGTAGGCTGTCTTTTATAAGCGTCAGCACCGAAGCGCTACGGAACAGGCTGTCGCCGAAATCGAAACGAATGTAGTCCCAGAGCATTTTGAAGTAACGCTCATGAATAGGCTTATCGAACCCGTAGCGGCGGGTGATTTCTGCAATCACTTCCGGGTCAAGACCGCGGCCTCCGCGATAATTGCTGTCGCTGATGTTACCCACGCCGGTTTGCGCGTGGCTGGCGCGAACGCCTTCGCTGCCCGCGCCGGGTAAGGCTCCACTTTGCCCGAACTCAATAGCGGCGACGGCCTGCTCAACGGGACCGCCTGGGGCAATTTGCACGATAAAAAAGTTAATGGTGATGATGGCCCAGAGCGTCGGGATCACCAGTAGCAGACGTCGAATCAGATAAGCGCCCATTTACTCTCCCTGCCGTCTGGCTGCGGGTAGCTTCGCAGCTTTGTTGACGTCATACCACCAGTTATCGAGGCCGATGGTGTAAATTGGGCGAATAGCAGGATGTGAAAATTTATCCCACCAGGCGATACGATCCTCGGCCATGTACCACATTGGCAACATGTAGTAGTTCCAGGTTAATACCCTGTCCAGCGCCCGTCCCAGCGGGATCAGTTTGGCTTTATCACCTTGCGCCGCGATGATTTGATTGATCAATTTATCAATCACCGGGCTTTGCACGCCGGGCGCATTGTAGCTGGAGTCAATGTATTCAGAGGCCCACAGAATTTGCAGGTCTGAACTCGGCCACGGCATCGCGCGATACAACCTCGGCATCATGTCATAGTCGCGACTGCGCAGACGGTTCGTGATTTGCGAATTATCAACCTGGCGGATGTTCATGGTGATGCCTAAGCGCTGCAGGTTGTGCTGGAACGGCAGTACCCACTGGCTGTTACTGCCCGCCGGGAGCAACAGTTCGAAGCTCAGAGGTTTACCGCTGGCGCTGTTCACGCGCTGCTGTCCCTTTAGTATCCAGCCAGCCTGTTCCAGTAAGGTATTGGCTTTCAATAAGTTGTCCCGATCGTAACCATCACCTGTTGATTTCGGCGGCTGATAAATTTGGCTGAAGACCTCAGGGGGGAGATCTTTTTTCAATGGCGCGAGGATCACCAGTTCATCCGCATCGGGGTAATTTTTTGCGGCATACTCGGTATTCTGAAAATAGCTGTTTGTCCGGCTCCAGGCGTTATAGAACAGGGCTTTATTCATCCATTCAAAGTCAAAGGCCAACGTGATGGCTTCACGTACGCGTCGATCGCTGAATACCGGACGCTGAATATTAAAGGCCAGCCAACGCGTATCCTGTGCGGATTCGTTTTTCTGCTCATCTTTGATGATGTAATGATTTGCGAAATTTTTGCCTGTATAACGTGTCGCCCAGTTTTTGGCATCATTCTCCAGACGCAGATCAAACGCACCGGCCTTAAACGCTTCAAACGCGACGTTGTCATCAAGATAGTAATCGTAGCGGATGGTATCAAAGTTCCAGCGCCCGCGGTTAACGGGCAGGTTCGCGGCCCAATAATCTTTGACACGCGAATAGACAATATACTGGCCCATTTTCCACTGGGTGATACGGTACGGGCCACTGGCAAGCGGTGGGGAAGATAAGGGAGCGCTGAGTTTATGATCCTTCCAGTATTTCTCAGGCATCACGGGTAATGAAAACAGGCTGAGCATATCCTCTTTGCCCGGTTTGGCTAATTCAATACGTACGGTTAACGGTGCAATGGCTTTTACCGTTGTGCCTTTGTAGACGAGGCGAAACTGCGGCACGCCTTCAGTCATAAATTTGTGAAAGGTGAAGGCGACATCGCTGGCGGTAATGGGGGAGCCATCATGAAAACGCGCCCGCGGATTAATAGCGATTTCTACCCAGGAATAGTCGTCAGCATAGCGCGCGCTGTCGGCAATGAGCGGGTAATAGCTGCCAGGCTCGTCGTCAGAGGTGGTAAATAGCGTATCGTATAGCGTTTCTGTACGCGCGCCGGGGTTGCCACGCATTGCATAGCGGTTGAAGTTATCGAACGTACCAATCGCGGAGAGGGTGATTTGCCCGCCTTTGGGGGCGGCCGGGTTAACGTAATCAAAGTGGTTAAAGTTAAACGCGTACTTCGGTTCGCCCAGTACGGCAAACGCATAGCTTTCTTTGATGGATTGCGCCTGGACGCTAAACCCGATAAGGGCGATAAACAGCAGCAGTAGGCGAGGGATCATATAAAAGCGCTTTCCTTTTCCTGTCACAACCCGACGGGCATCATGCCTGAGAGATAAGGGGTGTGGCGGCGAGTAAGAGTATATGAATCGCAAACTGCGATCACCACGTTGGCTTATTGGGCTGTGCCATCCAACGCACGAAATCAGCAAGCTTTAACGGTCGGCTAATCCAGTACCCCTGGAAAAAATGTACTCCACGATCGCGCAGCCAACGAGCTTGCTCAGGTGTTTCTACCCCTTCAGCAACCGTCAGCATATTAAGACGCTTAGAGAGTGTCAACACGGCGTCCAGAACCGGAGAGGTCAGGGTTTCTGTGCCGATGGCGTTAATAAACCCGCGATCGATTTTCAGGTAGTCAACGGTGAAGCGTTCCAGATAGATAAGCGCGCTATGACCGGTGCCGAAATCATCAATAGCAATTTCAAAGCCAACAGAGTGTAGCCATTCAAATAGCTGGGTCGCCTCGTGTTGATTGAGCATATCGCGTTCAGTGATTTCCAGCACTAACTGAAAATGGTTCGCGGGAAGTGAGGCGCGCAGCCGTCGAATATCGTCTTTAAAACTCTCGCCGTGCAGGTGCGTTGGTGCGATGTTAATCCCCAGTTTGGCGCCAGCAGGAAACACTTTTTGCAGCGTCGGGGCGTCCTGCGCTATCAACTTAAAGAGATGTTGGGTCAGCGGGACAATCATTTTCTGCGATTCTGCGTAATGAATGAAGGCATCCGGGGGGATCTCACCCGTTGATGGATGATGCCAACGTAATAACACCTCAACACCTTTTACCTCCAGCGTTTGCATCTCTACGACGGGCTGGTACACCACATAAAATTGATTATGTTTGATGGCGTGGAGGATATCTTTACCAGGGCGTAACCGGATAGTGAAGATGTAATACCAGAGGAGAACCCCGGTGATAATCCCGGCCATGCATCCCAACATAATCGCGTACCAGATGTCGTTGTACGTCCACTCTTGCGCATACAAACGAATTTTCAGCGGCACCTCTTTAAGCGTCGCCTGGCGCCATGGCGTGTTAGGTAGCGCAGAGACGTCCATAATTCGGGATGAAAATGTTGAAATAGCCGTGTCGCCAGCAATAACGGCAATACCATTAAAATTATCTTCGCGGGCGGTATAAAGCAGATAGGGGGCCAGGTTGATATTCAGTGAAGAAAATACGCCGCTGTTATGGTGTGAGTGATTGCGGTGCCAAATCATTATCGCGGGTTTATCCGGCATCATGGGCGTACCGGAAAGTATTTCCACATCAACATCTTTGTTGATATTCAGCTTGGGGATCAGCGACAAAATGGGGGCGTTCATTGCGCCTGTTGCGGAGGAGCAAAAAGCAATACCGTCTTTTACCAACAAAAAAGCACGAACGTTGAGGTTAAAAGCCGCACTGGAGGTAAGTTTTGCAGCGACTTGCTGGCAGTTCTTTTCCAGCAGGGGTTGAAGCGCATCGGTGGTGGTTTTGAGATCTGCAAAGTAACTACTGACATAATTCTGGATATCGGCAAGCAGCGTTTCGTACTTAACCTCTCGTTTATGCCAGGTGACCAAAAATTGCAGGGTACTCACAAGGATTGCGACGATAAGCCCCGTTATCATACAGGAAAGCAGGATTTTCCGACCGGATGAAGAGGAGCGTCTGAACATAGATCCTTATTTTACCTGATTTAACCGCTTATTCTGTATGAATATAACCTGAAATGACTCACCATGTGAGATTTTTCTTAGTCTCAAGGCAACGCAAAAAAAAGCACCGCCGTAGCAGTGCTTTTCAATATGTCTCATCAGGATAGCCAAGGGATAGCTGCCAAACGAAATTAACTGCGGCTCAGGACCCGGCGAGCTTCGTTGTAACGCTTTTTCCAGTAAGGCTCGTTCATGCTGGAAATGATAACGCCACTGCTGGTCGAGGCATGAACAAACTGGTTGTTGCCGATATAGATACCGACGTGACGGCCTGTGGAGCCAGCGCGGAACAGAACCAGATCGCCTGTGCGCAGATTAGTACGCGAAACGGATTTACCTGTTTCCTGTTGTTCGTAGGTTGAGCGCGGAAGCTCTAAACCAAACTGCTCACGGAACGTACGCTGTACGAAGCTGGAGCAGTCAATACCTTTTTTGGTGCTGCCGCCAAGGCGGTAACGCACGCCTTTCCAGTCAGCATACTGATCCATAATACGTGATTTAACATCGATATTACGGACCATATTTTCAAATTCATCCTGAGAGGCTTGCAGTGAAGAGTTATCTCCATTGCCCACAGCATGCGTCTCAGAATGCATATTCCTGGCGGTGTTCGTGGTACTACATGCGGAAAGCAGAACCGCAACTGCTATCGCGGGTATGCCCCGCAAGATATATCTCAAAATCGGTTGAGATTTGACCATTTTGTTTGTTTTCCCTTGAAGTCCTTAACGATAAATATCGTTATAAAAAATGCCAAACGTGACGAGACTAATTACCATCGCACGATGAGACAATTCCTTAAGGTCAAATCTGTGGCAGAACGCACAAATTTATTCAGAAAGGGAATAATTGTCCCGCGAGGCAAAACGAGTTCGAGGTTACCCGATCGCCCCAGTCATTGCGAGAGATTTTATGTGATTTCTTATAAGAAAAATTGATACAGAAAGTGAATAAACGGCATTGGCTAAATTAAGAACAATTAGCGCAAAAAATACGCAAGTCATTCATTCTAAACATGAATAAGATGACAGGAGAATGACAATCAGAATGATGGAATATTGGTCGGCATCATCAGGGAATCAGAAGTATCCCTGATGATGTTAATTATTTTGCGTTATTTGTTTGAAAATTGTTTGTTTTTGCCGGGCAGATAATTCACAAACAGCGTGACCAGACGATCGCTTAATGGCGTCATTAGCCACCAGGGCAAACCAATCAGCACAACCGTCATGGAGCCGACCACGATATCGGTGAGCCAGTGAGCGCCGATCATTACACGCGGAAAGGCAAAAACCACAGCGATAATAAGGCCGATTATACCTGCAACTTTTCCGAAATAACGCAGCATAAATGCGGAAAAAATAAGCAGCATCATGCCGTGATCGCCAGGAAAACTGTCTCTGGAGGCATCTTTGGTTGGAATATGCAGCAGTTCGCTGACGCGATGAATATTATCCAGCATCAGCGTAGGACTGGCGCGTTTAACCGGAATAAGCGCCTGGCCCAACTGATTTAATACCACTGCGGTGAGCAGCATCACCAGACCTATAGCCACAATACGCCGGCGACCTTCCGTCGTATCCTTCAGCCAAAAGTGCAGCATCAGTGCGCCCATCGCCAACAACGAGCAGCCATCAAATGCCCGGTTATTAGTGATCGCAACAATCCACAGGAACAGCGGGCTTTCAACCAGCTTCTGGTTGAAGAAACGGAAAACGCCCGTATCCAGTGAGGACCAGAACCCGTGCCCGGCGGGAATATACCAGGACAGAAACAGCGCTATACCTGCAATATTGAGCAGTATAATAAGAGGGTATCGGGTTTTCATCGTCGTTTACCATTGCTAAAAAACGAAGGCAACCTTACGCGCTACCGTCTAAACGAAGTCTCAACAATGCGCTCTGTAACGTATTCCAGTCGGTGTCAGTATCGGAGATGAGTTCAATACGGCTATCCGGCGGAGCAACGTTTTGCGTCTCAATATGCCAGTCCTCTCCCTGACGGTTAATGCGCACCAGACCCTCTTTTATACGCATGACTCCTTTTACACGCCCTACAGGGGCAAGGCGCGACCATTCCAGCAGGCCGATGGTATCGAACACCGTATCGGCGTCAAAAATCCAGCCGCAGGCATGATGACCCTGACCGCTGTTCAGGCTGCGACGCCAGCGCTGTTGTGCGGGCAAGCTTAACGCCGCCAGCCCTTTTTTGTCAGCATGACTATGGGCGTGCTCAGCGCTTGCGGGAAGCTGCGCCAGGTTTAGTCGGGGCAAATCCAGTAATTGACCGGCAATATTTCCATGATCGGCATGAACCAACTGACGATTGCCGCCATAGTGCTGCCACCAGGTTTGCAGGGCGTTTTCGCTTTCCGTTGTGGCGCGGTCGGCTTTGTTGGCGACGATGATATCGGCGGCAGCCAGCTGATCGCGGAAATTGTCATTGGCGACGCTTTTTTCATCCAGTAGCTGGCGCGGATCAAGAATACAAAGGGTCGCGCGCAAATCAATCCACGGTTCGTAAACCGGCGCGGTGAGTAAATCCAGAATCTGTTTGGGATGTCCGAGTCCGGTGGGTTCAATGAGCAGTCGGTCGGGTTTTCCCTGACGCAACAATGTATTGAGGCCAACCTGCATTGGCAGACCGTTAACACAGCACATACAGCCGCCGGGGATCTCTTTCAGCAATGCGCCGCTGTCGGCTAACAGGGCGCCATCAATACCTACTTCGCCAAACTCATTGACCAGTACGGCCCACTTCTCTGCGGGATCTTTGTTTGCCAATAAATGAAGAATAGAGGTGGTTTTGCCACTGCCGAGAAAACCGGTGATGAGATTGGTTTTAGTCACATTTACTCCAGAATCATAAATTGCCGTAATGGCATTTAACAATCCTGGCGAAAAACGGGGAAAAAGAGAAGGGGTGAGAGGACGAAGACGCGCTTCGTCCTGATTAATGGCAGAAATCGTTAACTTTTTAACGTCTCAATGACAGCCTGATGCGCACCATATTGGGCAATACGTTGCCAGGCGAGCTGAATAGCCGCAACAAACTGCGGATTCTGTACGAGATCGGTGGCGAAAATCTCATGCAGAGAAAGCAGAGCGCTGACGCGTTCTGAGTCTGTACTCTGCTCCACAAGAGCGCCGATTTTCTCGCTCAATGGATCGCGAATATCAATGGCCGCACCTGAATCATCCACTCCGCTCACGTAACGCATCCAGCCTGCGACGCCAAGCGCCAGCAGCGGCCACTCGCTGCGCCGTGCTAAATGTACGCGGATCCCTTCCAGCATACGCTGGGGTAATTTTTGGCTACCATCCATCGCGATTTGCCAGGTTTTATGCTTCAGCGCCGGGTTGGCAAAGCGCTCCAGCAGGTTAGCGGCATACTGGTCTAAATCAACATCGGTGATTTGCAACGTAGGTGCCTGTTCGTTGAGCATCAGGCGGTAGGCGGCTTCACGAAATGCGCTGTCCTGCATGCAGTCGCTGATGTGCTGAAACCCAGCCAGATAGCCGAGATACGCGAGAAACGAATGACTACCGTTCAGCATCCGCAGTTTCATTTGTTCCCACGGCAGAACGTTTTCAACCATTTGTACGCCGGCGGTTTCCCACTGCGGACGACCACACACAAAATTGTCTTCAATCACCCACTGGATAAAGGGCTCACAACTGATTGCGCAGGGATCGGCCACTCCCAGCTCGCGGGCGATTTCAGCCAGTGACTCTTCGGTGGCGGCAGGAACAATCCTGTCCACCATGGTACCCGGGAAGCTGACATGTTCCTGGATCCAGTGGGCCAGCTCAGGTGAGCGTTTCTCCGCCATTCCCAGTACGGCGTTTTTTACCACATGGCCATTGTCCGGGATATTATCGCAGGAGAGGACGGTAAAAGGCTGCAGCCCGCGTTCACGTCGGCGGTGCAGCGCTTCAACAATAATGCCGGGTGCGGAGTGTGGTTCAGCCGGAGTCTGTAGATCATGAACAATGCGTGGATGAGAAAGATCCAGCGAGCCTGTTGCCGGATCGATGCAGTAGCCTTTTTCCGTAATGGTTAACGAGACAATCGCCACCTGAGGTTCACAGAATTTTTCGATAATGGCCGCCAGTGAATCCAGCGTGGCGTTCAGGCATTCTTTGACGGAGCCAATAACAATCGGTTGGTTACCATTCGCCCCTTTTTCTAACACGGTAAATAAATGATCCTGCTCGCGAAGCTGACTCATTAGCCTATCGCCGCTGAATAGACTTATTTCGCAAATTCCCCAGTCCCCACCCTGTGCATTCAGTACCCGGTCGGTCAGTAATGCCTGATGGGCGCGGTGAAAAGCACCGAAACCAAAATGCACAATCCGCGTTTTTAATTGTTGGCGATCGTACTGCGGCATCATGACATTTTTCGCGAGCGGCGCTGAGGCAATAGTTTTCATTCAATACACCTGATTAACCATTAATTAACAATGGCAGTATAAAGTTATATGACAGCAAATTGAATTGGTGTGCCTCATTTATCCGGGGAATGTGAGCTGGATCAACCAATCATCGCGGATTCGTTGATCCTCGCCCAGATGCCTGTATGGTAGTCGTCATTAAGTGAGTTTAATTTGGTATAACAACTTGTGAGGTGAAACAATGGAACAAACCTGGCGTTGGTACGGACCTAACGATCCAGTATCGCTTGATGATGTGCGTCAGGCTGGCGCAACGGGTGTTGTGACCGCCTTGCACCACATTGCCAACGGTGAAGTCTGGCCGGTAGAAGAGATTAAAAAGCGGCAGGCTATTCTTGCTGAAAAAGGGCTGACCTGGTCAGTGGTGGAAAGTATCCCCGTCCACGAAGATATCAAAACGCACTCTGGTCAGTATCAAACGTGGATTGCTAACTATCAGCAGAGTATCCGTAATCTGGCGACCTGCGGCATCGATACCGTGTGCTATAACTTCATGCCGATCCTCGACTGGACGCGTACTGACCTCGAATATCAGTTGCCGGACGGCTCCAAAGCGCTGCGTTTTGACCAGATCGCTTTTGCTGCCTTTGAGCTGCATATCCTCAAACGTTCTGGGGCCGAAGCAGATTACACCCCGGAAGAACAACGCCAGGCGCTGGACTATTTCAATGCCATGAGCGAAGCCGATATTGAAAAACTGACGCGCAATATTATTGCAGGTCTACCCGGTGCCGAAGAGGGATATACCCTGGATCAGTTCCGTGCGCGCCTTGCTGAATATGACGGCATCAGTAAAGACGATTTGCGCAATAATATGGCGGTATTCCTGCGGGCGATAGTGCCAGTGGCAGAAGAAGTCGGCGTCCGTCTTGCCGTGCACCCGGACGATCCGCCGCGTCCGATCCTCGGCCTGCCGCGCATCGTTTCGACCATTGAAGATATGCAGTGGCTGAAAGACACCGTCGACAGCATCAATAACGGTTTCACCATGTGCACCGGCTCCTACGGCGTACGCGCCGATAACGATCTGGTGAAAATGATTGAAACTTTTGGCGATCGTATTCACTTCACGCATCTGCGTTCAACTTGCCGTGAAGATAACCCGAAAACCTTCCACGAAGGTGCGCATTTGCAGGGCGATGTGGATATGGTATCGGTGGTGGCGGCGATTCTGAGCGAAGAGCAACGTCGTAAACAGGCGGGCGATCTGCGTCCAATCCCGATGCGCCCCGATCACGGGCACCAGATGCTTGATGATTTGCATAAGAAAACCAACCCGGGCTACTCTGCGATTGGTCGTCTGAAAGGCCTGGCGGAAGTCCGTGGCGTTGAGCTGGCGCTGAAACAAACGCAGTTTCGCGATCTGCTGTAAGGCGAACAACAGGGATTGAGCGGCAGGCTCGATCCCTGTAATCCATCAAGGCTGCGATAGCGCCTGTTCCAGTACTGCCAGGACTCTTTTTATCTGCTGTATCTGCAATCCACCAAAACCAAAAAACATGACTGCATCGCTGTTCTCCTTACGCCATGCGGATTCTGATCCATTCTCTATATCTGGCAGGGTATCAAAACGAATCCCGGCCAGCAGGCAGCGTTGTTGCAGCCTGGCGATAGTTTCGGGGGACCAGGCAATGCGTAAAGAGAGGTGCAGACCTGCCGTTGCACCAGCGATTTTCCCTTCCGGAAACAACGCGGACAGGCCGTCGCGTAATAGCGTAAGACGTGCCGCATAATTGCAGGCCAGCTTGCTGATATGCGTATAAAACACCTGATTTTGCATTAATTCGGCCAAAAATTGCTGCAACAACCACTGGCTCCCGTTGTTGTTGAGCGCTTTCATATTCTGTACGGCCGGAAGCAGTTCGTCAGGGCAAATCAGATAGCCAAGACGTCCTCCAGGTCCCAGTGTTTTGGAAAATGTCCCCATATAGATAACCCGGTTGTGATAATCCATGGCTTTCAGCGCGGGAAGGGGATTTTCTCCATAGGTAAAAACGGCATCGTAATCGTCTTCAATAATGTAAGCGCCGACGCGCTGCGCCCATGTTAATAATGCCTGACGCCGCTCCAGTGACAGGACGCTACCCAGCGGATACTGATGCGCTGGAGTAACATAACAAAGCTGGGTGGCATATTCCGGTAAATTATCTGTTTGCAGTCCGTGGTTATCGACGGCAATTGGCGTAATGTCTGCGCCGTAATAATTAAACAGATGCCAGGCACCCGAATAACAAGGGGACTCGGTTACAATATGGCACTTTTTTTGCTGACTGAAAGTATGATGGTTAATAAAGAGTTGAGTGAGCAGTGATAGTCCTTCCTGAATCCCGTTAGTAATAATGATGTTCTCTGCTCGAGTATTAATACCGCGAGATAAATTAAGATATCTGACCAATTGTTCACGCAGTGAAAATAATCCATTTGGTGAATGATATCGGGTAAATAATTGTTCCTTGAGGATGCTGGGGGCGTTATTCCATTTGCGCCAGCTTGACCAGGGAAAAGCATTGGGATCGGGAACGCTCATTTGACAATAGCACTCTCGTCCAGGCTCTACATAAACATCGGTGGGGATCCCAGCCGCTTTAGGTTTCATCGGCGGGGAACCCTGCGCGACGGGCACGATTGCTGGCGTTGTGCGTACAGGTGTGGTGAAGATGACCTCGTAGCCGATACCTTGTCGACTCTTAATTAATCCCGCGGCCATGAGCTTATCATAGGCCATCACGACCGTTATTTTGGCAACGTTTAATACCTGCGCCTGCTCGCGAATAGAGGGAAGTTTATCTCCACAAAGCAAATCACCGCGCTGAATGGCCTGGAAATAAAATTGAAATATCTGCAATTGCAGCGGGGTACGGCTTTCTCGATCGAGAGTCAGTGTTAGCATGAGAAATTCCTTATGTATATATACGCACTATATTACGAGCTTCTCTTCTTTCCGCTTTGATGCACCTCATAGAGTAGATGCTGTTCCTATAAGCTGCTTTTGCTGTCTCTATTTTTGATTTTTATGATCGCTTAGCGTGTCGCTATTAAAAAAATGGAGGCAAGCATGTCGTGGATAAAAAAGAACGCACTGTGGTGCGCATTCGTCGGGGCAGTAGCAATGGCCCTGGCAATTTGGGGGACGTGGCAAGGCGTTCATTACACCAGTACCACCGAATTTTGTTTATCGTGTCACTCGATGCGTACACCAGGAGAGGAATATAAAACCAGCGTGCATTTTCGCAATGCTTCTGGCGTGCGTGCTGAGTGTAAGGATTGTCATATTCCGCCAGGGATCGTCCCGACGCTGGTTCGTAAAACGGAAGCCTTAAACGACCTCTACCACACCTTTATCTCTCCTTCGATTGATACCCCGGAAAAATTTGCCGCAAAACGAGCAGAATTGGCCCAGCGAGAGTGGGCGCGAATGAGCGCTAACAATTCGGCGGCATGTAAATCTTGCCACAGCTATGAGGCGATGGATCACGGCAAACAATCTGCGAATGCGGCGGCGCAAATGACCTCGGCGGCGGCAAAAGACAGCAACTGTATTGATTGCCATAAAGGTATTGCCCATCACAAACCCGATATGAGCAGCGGTTTCCGCGATCGCTATAAGCAGTTGCAGCAGCAGGGAGCGTCTTTATCGAATGCGAGCACGCTGTTCTCGTTAAGCGAAAAAGCACTGACGGCAACGGCCGGAAGCCCCGCAGGTAAAGCGCTGTTATTTCCTGCCACCGAGGTCAAAGTGCTGCAAAAAGAGGGCAGCAACGTGCAGCTTGAACTGACGGGCTGGCGTGAAAGCAAAGGACGCGGGCGGGTGATAACCCAGTATATGGGTAAGCGTGTGTTCTCGGCCGTGCTGGATGACTCTCTGATGGCTAACGTCAAAGTGCTGCAAACTCAGGTCGATCCTGACTCACATCAGCAATGGCAGCAGGTGAGCGTGACCGCCTGGACCTCTGCCCAGGGGCTTATCAGCGATATTGCACCGATCTGGGAATATTCGGATCAAATGCTGCAATCCACCTGTAGCGCCTGTCATAGCACTCCTCCTACGACCCGATATACCGCCAACGGCTGGATCGCCGGATTGAAAGCGATGTCCACCTATTACCGACTTAATCCGGTGGAAGAACGTACGTTGTTGAAATACCTCCAGACCCATGCCAGCGATGTGTCTGAATCTAACAAAAATTAAGGAAAATGTATGGATATTCATGATTTTAACCCGTCTCGCCGCCGTTTTCTGAGCGGTATGTTGGCGGTGGGCGCAGCCAGTGCTCTGGCACCGAATCCGCTGATCTCAAAAGTATGGGCGGCGGGAGAAAACCCCGAAAAGTGGATTCAATCCGGTTCGCATTATGGCGCTTTTGAAGCCAAAGTGGTCAACGGCGAGTGGCTGGAAACCCGGCCTTTCAAACATGACAAATACCCTTGCGATATGCTGAACGCGGTGCGTGAAGTGGTCTATAACCCGTCGCGGGTGCGTTATCCAATGGTTCGTCTGGACTGGTTACGCAAGCGTGAGAAATCGGATCGCAGCCAGCGCGGAGATAATCGTTTTGTGCGGGTAAGCTGGGATCAGGCGCTGGATCTGTTTTACGAAGAGCTGGAACGGGTACAAAAAACCTACGGCTCATCGGGGGTATTTACCGGGCTGGCCGACTGGCAAATGGTGGGAAAATACCATAAAGCGGGCGGGGCGATGGACAGAGGACTTGGCCTGCATGGTAGCTATGTGACGACCGTCGGCGACTACTCTGCGGCCGCGGCGCAGGTTATCTTGCCGCATGTGATTGGTTCGCTGGAAGTTTATGAGCAGCAAACGTCGCTGCCCCTGGTTATCCAGAACAGTAACACCATCGTGCTGTGGGGTTGCGATCCGATCAAGAACCTGCAGATCGAGTTCCTGGTCCCCGATCACGATGCGTTTGGCTATTGGCAACAAATTAAAGAGGCGGTTGCGCAGGGTAAAATGCGTGTTATCAGCGTCGATCCAGTGCGTAGCAAATCGCAAAACTATCTTGGCTGCGAACAACTGGCGCTTCGGCCTCAAACCGATGTCGCGCTAATGTTGGCACTCGCTCATACGCTGTATGAAGAAAAACTGTATGACACGGCGTTTATCAACGATTACACCGTCGGTTTTGAGCAGTTTTTACCGTATCTGCTTGGGGAGAGTGATAAGCAGCCGAAAAATGCCGAATGGGCAGCGGAAATCTGTGGCCTGACGGCGGAGCAGATCCGTGATTTCGCCCGCCTGCTGGTCAAAGGCCGGACCCAATTTATGGGCGGTTGGTGCGTACAACGCATGCATCATGGCGAACAGTATCCCTGGATGCTGGTGGTGCTGGCCAGTATGGTTGGGCAAATTGGCTTGCCGGGCGGGGGCGTAGGGTTTGGCTGGCATTACAACGGCGGTGGTACGGTGACATCCGCCGGACCTGTACTCTCCGGGCTGGGAGGGATCGCGAATCCTCCACCGGCGAAGTATAAAGCGGATTTTCGCGGCGCATCGGAGCATATCCCCACCTCACGCATCGTTGACTGTCTGCTTGAGCCGGGCAAAAAGGTTGCCTTTAACGGCGAAACGTTAACCTGGCCTGATATCAAAATGGCGATCTACAGCGCGGCGAATCCATTCCATGCGCAGCAGGATCGTAATCGCATGATCGAGGCGTGGAAGAAGCTGGAAACCGTGGTGGTATTGGATCATCAATGGACCGCGTCGTGTCGATTTGCCGATATCGTCCTGCCCGTGACTACCCGTTTTGAACGCAACGATATTGAACAGTTTGGTACGCATTCGAATAAAGGGCTGATGGCGCTGCATCAGATCGTTAAACCGCAATATGAAGCCCGGCATGATTTTGACGTTTTTGCCGGATTATGTAAGCGCTTTGACAAAGAAGCGGTGTACCGCGAGAACCGTGACGAAATGCAGTGGATACAAGCGCTCTATGACGAAGGCGTGAAGATGGGTGCGTCGCTCGGCGTCTCTTTACCAGACTTTGCGACATTCTGGCAGGGTGAAGGATATATTGAATATCCGGCCGGACAGCCGTGGGTGCGTCACGGTGAGTTTCGCGACCAGCCAGACCTCAATCCTCTGGGAACGCCTTCAGGTCTGATTGAAATCTACAGTAAAACCATTGCTGGCTTTGCCTACGAGGATTGTCCGGGTCATCCGGTATGGATGGAACCGTTTGAACGTAATCATTCCGCTAAAAAAAATAAATACCCGCTGCATCTGCAATCCTGCCATCCGGATAAACGTCTGCACTCTCAGCTGTGCTCAAGCGAGGCGTTTCGCAACACCTATGCGGTTGCCGGAAGAGAACCGCTTTATATCAGCGCGCAGGATGCCGCCGCCCGTGGCCTGAAAGCAGGTGATATTGCACGCGTCTTCAACGACCGCGGTCAGGTGCTGGCTGGGGTGGTGATTAGCCCTGATTTCACTCCAGGCGTAATCCGCATTCATGAAGGGGCGTGGTATTCCCCGCAGGAAGGTGGAAAAGCCGGGACGTTATGCACCTATGGCGACCCGAATGTCCTGAGCGCCGATATTAGTACTTCACAGCTGGCACAAGGCCCTTCAGCGCATACCGTGCTGGTGGAGGTCGAACGTTATCAGCAGAAAGCCCCACAGGTAACGGCATTCGGTGGCCCGGAGACAGTAAAAGAGGAGGGGGGAAGTGCAGCATAACCAAATACATCAGCAGCGGGCGGACATGTACCAGTGGTTCTCGCAATTGCTGTTCCGTGAGCTGGACGAAAAGCAACTTGCCAGCCTTGAAAACGGCGATAATCGGGCGTGGATTATTTCACTGGCGGTGATTCCTGGATTGTCTGGCAAGGTTAAGCATTTTGAGCGTAGCCTGACCCGGGTTTTGCGTCGTGATTCCCGACAGCTGGAACTCGCCGCGGATTTTGCCTCGCTGTTTCTGCTGGCACCGCCTGGCGGAGTTTCTCCCTATGCCGGGCACTATCCGCATACGACCGCGTCAGCAGAACGTCAGCAAATGAATGTGCTGCTGATCGAACACGGTCTGGCCGCGCGGGAAAATGAGCCATCCGATCATATCGCCATTCAACTGGCATTGATGGCGAAGATGGTTGCTAAAGAGGAGGCGGTATCTGCACAGTATTACTTTTTGCATCACCATATGATGTGCTGGGCGCCATTGCTACGCGATGCCTGCCTGGCGCGAGATGAACAGGGGTTTTACCCGCAGGCAGTCAACCTGATAGTGAGTTTTATGCGCGAGGATGAACAGTATCTGGAATCGCTGTTAATGGATGATTTTTATCTCAGTAGCCAGCGCTGAAAATGAAAAGGGACAGCTGGTGCTGTAATGCCAGTCAGTTAAGCATTATGGAGAATATTTTATTGCAGCACAGGGTTCCGTTCACCTCAGCGGAGTCATTTCTCTGAAGCGCAGATACCCGTGAACGTGCAAGGGAGGCTCACCGCCGCCTCCCTTGCATCCCAGGCTCCCGGCGGGAAAATCGTCGCTGCGCGAGTTATTCGTCTTATGCCGTCTGCCTGTCGGGTCGGGGTCGAGCCTGCGTCCATGCAGGCCGTCCCCTCTGCCCGCCTCCCTGCGGGCAGACCCGGTCAACCGTCAACGCCTCATCGATTTTCAGCCGGACCGGAGTCATCGCTTCAACGCTCTGACTTCCAGTTAAATCTGTTTTGCTGTTTAAACAAAAAACGCAAATGGTCAGGTGTAGACTGGTCCGGCTGAAAATTGCCGACGTGTTTCCGTAAGGCCGGGAGAACCCGCAGGGATGCGGGTTCAGGGCGCGCTTTACAGGGACGTTACATCGCGCCCGGCCCGGAAGCCTGGAGGAATGAGCGGAGGGAACCACGAAGTGGCAATTTTCCCGCCGGGAGCCGGGATTGTTAAGGGTACGGCGATAGTACCCTTAACACGTTCACAGACAGTATCGTTTCAGAGAAGTGATAAACATAGGGTGAACGTCACAATACGCCGGAGGTAAAAGATTCAATACCTCCGATTGTTCCACTCTCAGATATCGTTACGATCATTCATCTTTGTAAACTAACAAGCCTTACAGCCTGCGCTGTCCCTTTTCGTCAATGAGGAGCAGAAAATTAGTCTGCCCGGCCCATGTAGCGACGTTCTTCGATATGAATACGGATTTTTTCGCCCGCACTCAGATACTCAGGAACCAGGATCACCAGACCGGTAGTCAGGGTCGCAGGTTTGTTACGCGCACTTGCTGATGCCCCTTTAATGCCCGGCGCTGTTTCAACAATCTCCAGGTCTACCGTTTGCGGCAGTTCCAGCGCCAGCAGTTGGCCGTCCCAGGTCAGAACCTGCATGTCCGGCATTCCGCCTTCCGGCATGAACAACAGTTCTTCTTCAATCTGGTCTTTGGTGAAGGTATACGGGGTATAGTCTTCTTTATCCATAAAGACATATTCATTGCCATCGACGTAGGAAAAATCAACGCCACGACGGCTCAGGGTGACAGTATCAACGATATCATCGCCCTTGAAACGCTCTTCAACTTTCAGGCCGGTACGGACATCAGAAAAACGCATTTTGTACAGCGTGGCGGCGCCACGTGCGGTTGGCGATTGAATATCAATATCTTTTACAATCAGCAGCTTGCCGTTGTAGTTCAGTACCATACCTTTTTTAATTTCGTTCGCTCTTGGCATCGAAAAAATCCTGTAGTGAGGAGTGTCTAAAATATCGCGTAAAACTACTCGCGCCGGGGCATTCAGGCAAGTGGAATTGATGCTTTTGCTGGTGCAAAAAAGGTGGTACTGTGCGCTTCTCGCCCAATCCGATGGTTCACGATAAAGAGAATACTGTATGGAATGCCGTCCGGATTGTGGTGCATGCTGCACCGCGCCTTCAATCTCCAGTCCCATCCCCGGTATGCCTGATGGCAAGCCCGCTAATACACCATGCATTCAGTTGGATGAATCATTGCGCTGTAAAATTTTCGCTTCGCCGCTGCGGCCAAAAGTGTGCGCTGGTTTACAGCCCAGTGCGGAAATGTGCGGACAGACGACGCACCAGGCCATGCTGTATCTTATTGAGCTTGAATCGCTGACCGCGCCTTAAACATCTTTGATGCGCGCAAGGCACACGATGGTGGCGACGATCATCACCAGCGCAAACCAGAACACCGCGTGATAATTCCAGATTTCAGCGGCAATACCGGCCAACGATCCGGCAATAATCCAGCCTACGCGAATGGTATTCGTATAAAGGGTCGTGGCTGAACCTGCTTGTCCTGGCATCAAATCCTGGAAATAGAGCATGCCAATCCCGCCGAGGATGCCGATATAAATCGCGTTCAGTAGCTGTAAACCAAGCAATACCGCCGGAGAGTGGGCCAACAGCATACCAGCATAAAAGAAAAAGCCGGCGACGACGGCAATTCGCATCAACAGTCGCTTGCCCAGACGCTTCGCAAAGTATCCGGCAATCAACATGGTCGGGATTTCCAGCCCGGCAGCGGTTCCCATCATGATACCCGCCAGTTTTTCCGGCAAATGCAGTTCATTGATAATAAACAGCGGCATATTAATGATATAGAGGCTATTGGTCCCCCACATTAATGTGCAGATAACAAAAAGGAGCAGCGTGTCACGACGATTGCGCCGTGGCGCCTCCACCACGCCAGTGGCGAGAGGCACATTTTTACTCATCGACGGTAAGAACAGCCAAACCATTGCGCCGCAGACAATAAAAGCAACCGCCGCGCTGAGGTACATCACCGTGAAGCTAAATCCCATTGCCAGTGCGTAGGCCAGCGGCGGGCCAATTACCCAGGCCAGCGATACCTGCGCACGTAAAATTGAGCTGAACATGACCGCTTCCCGGCCTGTACGGTCGGCATGCTCGCGGGCGAGAGCAAACATTTGCGGGTTGGCGGTCGAACCAAAGCTGCTGAGGAAGACGCCGACAAACAGCAAAATAAAATAGTTGCGGTTCCAGGCAAACAGCACGCAGGCCAGCATGCCCAGCACACAACAGAAGACAATCAGGTTTTTGCGATCGCCTTTTTTATCCGATCGCCCGGCCAGAAACTGACTCACCAGGATACCGATTACGGCGCTGCCGGTAAAAAAGAACCCGACCATACCGGGACGGGCATGGACTTCATCGGTCAGAAAAAGACTCAGCGTTGGTGTCTGCAAAGCGCCGGCGATACCCGTCAGAAATGCGACAAGCAGGAACGCCGCAGACGTTAAATCGAACGCCTTAGGTGTGGCGGCTACGGGGGTGTTATGCATGTTTTGATATCAATGATGTGAAGAGACGCGGAGTTTACGCTGCTTGCCAGAAAATAAACAGGTAGCCAAATCAAAATCGGCATCAAAAATCAAAATAGCATTTCAGTCAAAGAATGCTGTTTGCTGATGTTGCTGAATCAGTCACGCTGACGCCATTTTTGCTTCAGCAATTTTATCTCTCCCGAGGAGAAAATGTGCGTTATCTCTAAATTCAGCAAGTAATTTGTCAACTTTACTTGTGTGCTGAAGAAAAAAGATCAAGACTTCTTGAAACGTTTCAGCGTCATCTTGCCATAACTGATGGAGTCAGGTGACGCCTTTTTTCTCATGTTGGCTGAATCGTTTCAATTCAGCGGGAGAGGAGAACCATGTTCCAGTTATCTGTTCAGGATATTCACCCGGGCGAACAGGCCGGGAATAAAGAAGAGGCTATTCGCCAGGTTGCCGCGGCCTTAGTGCAGGCGGGTAACGTTGCGGAAGGCTACATCGATGGCATGCTGGCGCGTGAACAACAAACGTCCACGTTTCTTGGCAACGGTATTGCTATTCCTCACGGGACGACGGACACGCGCGATCGGGTGCTGAAAACCGGTGTGCAGGTGTTTCAGTTCCCGCAGGGCGTGACCTGGGGCGAAGGGCAGGTCGCGTATGTGGCGATAGGTATTGCCGCCAGCTCTGATGAGCACCTCGGTTTACTGCGTCAGCTGACGCATGTGTTGAGTGATGACTCCGTTGCTGAACAGCTGAAATCAGCGACCACGGCGGAAGAGCTACGCGCGTTGCTGATGGGCGAAAAGCAGAGCGAACAATTAAAGCTTGATAACGAAACGCTGTCGCTGGACGTCGTTGCCAGCTCGCTGGTTACGCTGCAGGCGCTCAACGCCGCGCGGCTGAAAGAGGTCGGCGCGGTTGATGCCGCATTTGTCGCCAGAGCCATCAATGAGCAGCCGATGAATCTCGGTCAGGGTATCTGGCTGAATGACTGTGCTGAAGGCAACGTGCGCAGTGCCGTTGCGGTCAGTCGGGCAGAAACGGCGTTTGATGTCCAGGGGGAAGTGGCAGCCCTGCTGGTGACTGTCGCGATGAATGACGATCAACCGGTTGCAGTGCTGAAACGCCTTGGCGATCTGCTGCTGAACAATAAAGCTGACCGTTTGTTGAAAGCGGATGCGGCAATGGTACTGGCGCTGCTGACCAGCGATGACGCCTTAACTGATGATGTACTGAGCGCCGAATTTGTTGTGCGCAATGAGCATGGTTTACACGCCCGTCCGGGCACCATGCTGGTGAATACGATTAAACAATTTAACAGTGAAATTACCGTGACAAATCTCGATGGAACCGGCAAACCGGCAAATGGACGCAGTCTGATGAAAGTTGTGGCATTAGGCGTGAAAAAAGGACATCACCTGCGCTTTACCGCCCAGGGCGAGGATGCTGAACAGGCGCTGAAAGCGATTGGCGAAGCCATCGCGGCAGGTCTTGGGGAGGGCGCGTAATGAGCAGACGTGTTGCTACTATCACCCTTAACCCGGCCTACGACCTGGTGGGTTTCTGCCCTGAAATTGAACGCGGCGAAGTGAATCTGGTGAAAACCACCGGCCTGCATGCGGCGGGGAAAGGGATTAATGTCGCTAAAGTCCTGAAAGATTTAGGTATCGATGTCACGGTGGGCGGTTTCCTGGGTAAAGACAACCAGGATGGTTTTCAGCAGTTGTTCAGCGAGCTGGGCATTGCCAACCGTTTTCAGGTTGTACAAGGGCGTACCCGTATCAACGTCAAGCTGACCGAAAAAGACGGTGAAGTCACCGACTTCAATTTCTCCGGCTTTGAAGTTACCCCTGCTGACTGGGAACGCTTTGTGAACGATTCGCTGAGCTGGCTGGGCCAGTTCGACATGGTGTGCGTTAGCGGTAGTTTGCCGACCGGCGTGAGCCCGGAAGCTTTCACCGACTGGATGACGCGTCTGCGCAGTCAGTGTCCGTGCATTATCTTTGATAGTAGTCGTGAAGCGTTGGTGGCAGGTCTGAAGGCGGCGCCGTGGCTGGTGAAGCCAAACCGTCGTGAACTGGAAATCTGGGCGGGTCGTAAACTGCCTGAAATGAAAGATGTGATTGATGCGGCGCATGCGCTGCGCGAGCAGGGTATTGCTCATGTGGTGATTTCACTCGGTGCGGAAGGCGCGCTGTGGGTTAACGCTTCGGGTGAGTGGATTGCTAAACCGCCGTCAGTTGAGGTGGTAAGCACCGTAGGCGCAGGTGATTCAATGGTTGGCGGTCTGATTTACGGCCTGCTGATGCGTGAGTCCAGCGAACATACCCTGCGTCTGGCGACGGCTGTTGCCGCCCTGGCGGTAAGCCAAAGTAACGTGGGCATTACCGATCGTCCTCAGTTGGCCGCAATGATGGCGCGTGTCGACTTAAAACCGTTTAACTGACAGCAGGAGAGGCATAATGAAAACGCTGCTGATTATTGACGCTAATCTCGGCCAGGCTCGCGCTTACATGGCGAAAACCCTGCTTGGAGCGGCGGCGCAAAAAGCGCATCTGGAAATTATTGATAATCCGAATGATGCAGAACTGGCGATTGTTCTGGGCGACACGCTTCCTGCCGACAGCTCGCTGAACGGCAAAAAAGTCTGGCTCGGCGATATCGGTCGTGCGGTTGCGCATCCTGAACTCTTCCTCAGCGAAGCGAAAGGCCATGCAAAACCTTACAGCGCCCCGGTTGCGACAGCGCCTGTGGCCAGCAGTGGTCCAAAACGTGTGGTGGCGGTGACGGCGTGTCCGACCGGCGTTGCCCATACGTTTATGGCTGCTGAAGCTATTGAAACAGAAGCGAAAAAACGTGGCTGGTGGGTGAAGGTTGAAACCCGTGGCTCGGTCGGGGCAGGCAATGCCATTACCCCGGAAGAGGTGGCTCAAGCGGATCTGGTGATTGTGGCGGCTGACATTGAAGTTGATCTGGCCAAGTTTGCCGGAAAACCAATGTACCGCACGTCTACTGGCCTGGCGCTGAAGAAAACGAAGCAGGAGCTGGACAAAGCGCTGGAAGAAGCTACGCCGTATCAGCCAACCGGCAAGGCTCAGTCTGCGGCAACCGAAGGTAAGAAAGAGAGCGCTGGCGCGTATCGTCACCTGCTGACGGGCGTGTCTTATATGCTGCCGATGGTGGTCGCTGGCGGTCTGTGTATTGCGCTCTCATTCGCCTTTGGTATTGAAGCGTTTAAAGAGCAGGGCACGTTGGCGGCGGCGCTGATGCAGATTGGCGGTGGTTCAGCCTTTGCGTTGATGGTGCCGGTTCTGGCGGGTTATATTGCATTTTCCATTGCTGACCGTCCGGGTCTGACGCCAGGTCTTATCGGCGGTATGCTGGCAGTGAGCACTGGTTCTGGCTTTATTGGCGGGATTATTGCCGGTTTTCTTGCCGGTTATGTGGCGAAGCTCATTAGTACCAGGCTGAAACTCCCGCAGAGCATGGAAGCGCTGAAACCGATTCTGATCATTCCACTGCTTTCAAGCCTGGTGGTGGGCCTGGCCATGATCTACCTGATCGGTAAACCGGTAGCGGGCATTCTGGAAGGTCTGACCCACTGGCTGCAAACCATGGGTACGGCGAATGCGGTACTGCTCGGTGCGATTCTTGGCGGCATGATGTGTACCGATATGGGCGGCCCGGTTAACAAAGCGGCGTATGCTTTCGGTGTAGGTCTGCTGAGTACGCAAACTTATGCGCCGATGGCTGCCATTATGGCTGCGGGGATGGTACCTCCGCTGGCGCTGGGTCTGGCAACGCTGGTTGCACGTCGTAAGTTCGACAAAGCCCAGCAGGAGGGCGGTAAAGCTGCGCTGGTGCTGGGTCTGTGCTTTATCACCGAAGGCGCAATCCCATTTGCCGCGCGTGACCCAATGCGCGTTCTGCCTTGCTGTATCGTTGGCGGCGCGATTACCGGTGCTCTCTCCATGGCGGTAGGTGCGAAGCTGATGGCGCCACACGGCGGTCTGTTTGTGCTGTTAATCCCTGGCGCAATTACGCCGGTGGTTGGCTATCTGCTGGCCATTATTGCCGGTACGCTGGTCGCCGGTCTCTCCTACGCGGTGCTGAAGCGCCCGGAAGCAGAGGTTGTGGCAAAGGCGGCCTGATTAAGAACTGAAATCCAGGGCAGAGAAATCTCTGCCCTTTTTTTATGCATTAACCCTTACCGTTGCAGCATCGCCACAATAATCCATCCTGCCTTAAGCAAATTCGATAAAGTGCCTTTAAATCAAACTGGTCACGGAAATCGAATATGAAAAAAGCGCCCATTTTTGCTGTTCTGTCACTCGCTACGCTGCTGCTGACGGGGTGTTCAACTACCTGGGTGATGACAACAACGTCAGGTTCAACAATAGAGACGCAAGGCAAGCCTGAGCAAGACCCCGAGACAGGACTGACAAAATATGCTGACGCCTATGGCTATCACCGCGTGATTAAAAGCAGCGATGTGAAGCAAATAGATAAAGGTAAGACGGTATTGATGTGGTGAGTCGGGGCAGATGAGTAGAGAATCATTCAGGGGCGATATCTCTGTCGCGCCCCTGAATAAGACGGCTCAGGCAATCATTGGCGCGATGATGAAACCAAAAGCAACGCCAGCGACTATCCCACCCAGTCCCGGCAACATAAACGGGTGGTTTAAGACATACTTACCTACGCGCGTTGTCCCGGTGGTGTCGAACTCCATCGCCGCCAGTGAGGTCGGGTACGTTGGTAGAACAAATACGCCGGTCACAGCCACATAGGAAGCCAGAATAGCCCAGGTGGGAACGCCAAGTGCGACGGCAAGCGGGATAATCAACGGCGTGGTGGCCCCCTGCGAATAGAGCAGCGCGCAGGTGCCAAATAACACCAGAGCCAACAGCATCGGGTAGGCCTGCAGAATATTCCCCGCGATGTCCTTAATCTCCGCTAAGTGCGCGTCAATGAATGTGGTTCCCAGCGTAACAATACCGAGAATGACTGCCAGCGAACTCATCCCGGCGCGAAAAGTGGACGTCAGGACAATGGCATCTGTAGATGTTTTGCACAGCACCACCATCAGGCAAGCGGCAGCCAGCATGCAGATAATAATGATATCCCGCGTATTCATTGGGTTGCCAGCGTCAAACCCCGGACGTAACTGAGGGAATGCGGCAAGAATAACGATGAGCACCGTGGCCAGCATAAACAGGGCGACGGAAAGCCTTGCACCCGGCGTGATACTGTTTTGCCCTTCGTATTTACGCACCAGCCCTTTCTGCAGGCGTTCCAGATAGACCTCATCGTCTTCAAGCTCACATCCCTGGCGCGAAGCGATGAATGCGCCAACCATCGCGGCAACAAACGAGGCTGGCAGACATACGGCCATAACCTGGATAAAGCTGATGCCGTTACCTTCCATGATGGTCAGCATTGCGGCCATTGCGGCGCTGATCGGCGAGCCGGATATCGCTACCTGGGATGCCACTACGGAACCAGCGAGCGTACGAGAAGGGCGGATACCCGACTCTTTCGCAACTTCTGCAATCACCGGCAGGGTTGAAAATACAATGAAACCTGTTCCCGCCATTATGGTCATCGACCAGGTGATAATCGGTGCAATGACATTGATATATTTAGGATTACGACGCATAAAATTGCCGGCAATGCGTACCAGATAATCCATGCCTCCGGCTGCCTGTAGCGCTGATGCCGCCACAACCACCGTCATAATAATAAGAATGACGTCCACAGGCGGTGAGCCAATTTTTAGATCAAATCCCAGGGTTAAAATAGCCAGCCCCAGCCCACCGCATAAACCGATACCAATTCCGCCGAGGCGGATACCGAAAAATATTGCGCCCAATACTACGATAATTTCCAACCAAAGCATAATGGCCTCCGCCAGATAATAATTTGCTATAAGAATGGCTTTTATTAAATGTGATGATTAAATGGTTGTTTTTTTATTGCGCCAGCAGGTGGCTTTTTCCAACGCGTTTTTCATACCACTTGATTCCGGCACGAACTAACGAACCGGTTGAATCAATATATTTGGCTGGTGATTTCTTGATAGCTTCAGCAAGGATTACGGGAACTTCAGTACATCCCAGAACGATGACTTCCGCGCCGCGTGAGAAAAGTGCTTCAGCCTGTTCATTCATTAATTTTTGTGCTTGCTTAACATCGCCAGCTTTCAGGCAATAAATGCTTTCCATTACTTTTTCCTGGCTGGAGGAATCAGGGCTGACGCAGGTTAACCCCAGAGATTCTATCCCTTTTTGGTAGAGACCCATGTACAACGTGGCGTTGGTGGCAAGCAATCCGATGCGCGATTTTCCGCAGTTTCTAACCTCACTCAGGGTTGTCTCCACAATACTGAGCAACTCTGTATGACAGGATTCTTTTAACTCTTTAAACCAAAAGTGGGCGGTATTACACGGGATCACAATACACTCTGCGCCAGCATCTTCGAGTTTATGCATATAATCGCGCATGGCCGGAAGAGGGGAATTACCATGACGCATTAATGCGTCAGTTCGGTCTGGTATATCAGGAATAGATGAAATAATTAATGGGATATGTTCCTGATCGCGTTGCGCTGCGGTAAATGTGACGAATTTATTAAATAGATCGACGGTTGCAGCAGGTCCCATACCACCAAGAACGCCAATTAAACCTTTCACGATATATACCTCATTTCACCGTTAAATAATATTCAGGCTGTGTTTTGTCTTGCCCTAATGTTTAACAGCAGAGCGTTGCGAGGAGAAATGCAATAATGTTTGTCTTAATGCAAAAACTGCATGACTGTAGTTTTTTACGCCATCCTATGGGGTTAGGATAGCGTGGCAAGCCTGAAGTTCTGCAAGCAGAGTAGGGTTGTGGCTGAAGGGTGACGCTGACATGTTAATGTCAAAAACGAAGGTTTGATGCAAAAAACGAATCATCGTGGGCTGATCGTCAATATCATCTCTGGAATTCTTCAGGCATGATGTTTTTAGGCTCATCAACATATTTAAACATCCGTGTGACAGGTATGAAAAATATTGAGACAAAATGGTTATATGATTTTCTGACGCTGGAGGCATGCCGTCATTTTTCCCAGGCTGCGGAGGAGCGCAATATATCTCAGCCGGCATTTAGCCGGAGGATCAAAGCGCTCGAATCAGCCGTGGGGGTGCAGCTGTTTGATCGCACGACGACACCGCTACAACTCACGGAGGAGGGTAAGTTATTCCATTCGCAAACGCGTAGCCTGCTACAACAGCTGGAATGTAATCTGGACGAACTCAGTGGTCACAATCTGCTTGGGGTACCCAATATAAAAATCGCGGCAGCGCATTCTTTGTCGCTGACCATGTTGCCCCGGTTAGTGCATTCAATGGCGGCCTGGGGGGAAGAATTTGTCTGGCACGTCGAGGCGATTGATGTGGTGCAAGCGGTGAATACCCTGCGCGAGGGGAAAAGTGATTTTATTATCTCGTTTCGTGATGAAGATTTGATGCAGTCACCTTTCTGTGGCTTGAAGGTTTTTGAGTCTGAGCTTTATCCCGTCTGTGCCACCGATGGTCAGGGGAACGCGTTGTTTGATATCTATCAGCCGCAGGCGCCGATTCTGAACTATACCAGCACATCCTACATGGGAAGATTGGTAAACCGTCAGTTGGCGGAAGTAGGCGGCATTTCAGCACGTACGTTGTTTATGTCTTCGATGAGTGAGTTGTTGAAAAACATGGCGCTGGATGGGCATGGCATCGCCTGGCTACCAGCGTGGTCGATTGTCAACGAGCTGCGCGATAAGCGTCTGGTGCGTCTGGAGACACCTGAGCTGATGGTGCCAATTCAGGCCTATATTTACCGGATGGACACGCGATTGAATAAAACGGCTGAACATTTCTGGCGTATTTTGTACAACCATGTGCCAGAGGACCTGGTTTCGCTTACCTGAGACGCGCCAGCTTGCCAGGCGCATCTGAAAAATCTCCGGTTATGCCGGAGTTATACTTTTTAGTCTGCTTAATTTGTGTACTGCCTCTCATTTCCTCTCTCCCTTACAAACTGTATCTATAAAAAATTGTGATTCTGTTCATATCTATTGGTTTTAGATCTTGCAGATGGGTTTACTTTGTCAAAAACCTGCTTACTATAAACACGTGTTCGATATTGAACATATGCTCTAATAATTTTGTGTGTGGCGGTGGTTATTCTTAACGAACTCATTAGTGGCAAGATAATTGCCAGGGGACGTGCTATGCGTGAAAAGGAATACATAGTAACTATTGGCTCTGCCAATATGGATGTTGCTGGGTATTCGCATGCTTCTCTAAATTATGCGGATTCGAATCCAGGAAAGATAAAATTCACCCCCGGCGGAGTTGGACGCAACATTGCACATAATCTCGCGCTGCTGGGTAAAAATTCGTGGTTACTGACTGCGGTTGGTAATGATTTTTATGGTCAATCGTTATTGGCGCAAACTAATCTATCCGGAGTACATGTTGATAAGTGTCTTATCGTTCCCGGAGAGAATACATCGAGTTATTTATCTCTGCTTGATAACACCGGTGAAATGCTGGTTGCCATTAATGATATGAGTATCACTGAACATATTTCACCGGGTTTTTTATCGCAGCAGCATGATTTTATTCGGCAGGCGAAAGTTATCGTCGCCGATTGCAATATCAGCGAAGATGCCCTGGCATGGGTACTGGAAAATGCCGGAGATGTTCCGGTGTTTGTCGACCCGGTATCGGCATGGAAGTGCGTCAAAATTCGTGAGCGGCTTGGACAAATTCACACCCTCAAACCTAACCGGCTTGAAGCCGAAACGCTGAGCGGTATTGCGCTTTCCGGGCGTGATGATGTTGGCAAAGTTGCCGCCTGGTTTCACGATCGCGGCTTAAATCGCCTGGTGCTCAGTATGGGCGGTGATGGAGTTTATTACAGTGATATTGCGGGGGATTGCGGTTGGTCGCTGCCGATTAAAACTCACGTCATTAATGTTACCGGGGCTGGCGATGCGATGATGGCGGGACTGGCTTCCTGCTGGGTAGACGGCATGCCCTTTATTGATTCGGTTCGATTTGCGCAGGGTTGTTCATCAATGGCGTTAGCCTGTGAATATACCAATAACCCTGATTTGTCTGTTGCGAATGTTATCTCAATCGTGGAGAACACAGAATGTCTGAATTAACTCTTTCCTCTGAATTATTACAAATATCTCCAGAAGTACAGGAAGCATTAAACGGTAAAAAACCGATTGTTGCCCTCGAATCAACCATTATTTCTCATGGTATGCCATTTCCGCAGAATGCCCAGACCGCTATTGAAGTCGAAGAAACTATTCGTGAACATGGGGCAGTTCCTGCGACCATTGCTATTATTGGCGGGGTAATGAAAGTTGGTTTAAGCAAAGATGAAATTGAGTTGCTTGGGAGAGAGGGACATAGCGTTACTAAAGTCAGTCGTCGTGATTTACCATTTGTGGTTGCTGCAGGAAAAAATGGTGCGACGACAGTTGCCTCAACCATGATTATTGCCTCCCTGGCTGGAATTAAAGTATTTGCAACGGGCGGGATTGGTGGTGTTCATCGTGGTGCTGAACATACCTTTGATATTTCCGCGGATCTGCAAGAACTGGCGCATACCAATGTCACGGTAATTTGTGCCGGCGCGAAATCTATTCTTGATCTCGGTTTAACGACCGAATATTTAGAAACCTTTGGCGTGCCGTTAATTGGATATCAGACCAACGCGTTGCCGGCATTTTTCTGCCGAACCAGTCCGTTTGAGGTCAGTATTCGTTTGGACAGCGCAAAAGAGATTGCCCGTGCCATGGCGGTGAAATGGCAGACAGGTCTCGATGGCGGTCTGGTTGTTGCAAACCCAATCCCAGAGCAGTTTGCGATGGCTGAAGAGAAAATTAATGCGGCAATCGATCGGGCGGTAAAAGAAGCGGAAGAGCAGGGTGTTGTGGGCAAAGAGAGTACGCCGTTCCTGCTGGCGCGCGTTGCGGAGCTGACCGGTGGTGACAGCCTGAAATCAAATATTCAGCTGGTGTTCAACAACGCGGTACTGGCTTGTGAAATTGCGAAGGAGTATCAACGCCTCGCCTGACCAAATTTTCCGGGCAGAATGCGGTCGCCCGCGGATAGCAAACCTACCAAAACCTGGCGGTAACGCCGGGTTTCCTGGCATGAAGGGAATTTCATTATGGATATAATGAGAAGTGTTGTGGGTATGGTGGTATTACTGACTATCGCGTTTCTGCTGTCAGTAAATAAAAAGCGTATTAGTCTGCGCACAGTCGGAGCTGCGCTGGGACTGCAAATTGCAATCGGCGGCATTATGCTCTATTTCCCGCCGGGGAAATGGCTGGTGGAACAGGCCGCGCTCGGTGTCCACAAGGTTATGTCGTATAGTGACGCGGGAAGCGCATTTATCTTTGGCTCCCTGGTCGGGCCAAAAATGGATGTGCTGTTCGATGGCGCCGGGTTTATCTTCGCCTTTCGGGTGCTCCCGGCCATCATTTTTGTGACTGCCCTAATCAGCCTGCTCTACTACATTGGCGTGATGGGGCTGTTGATCCGCATCCTCGGCGGTATTTTCCAGAAAGCGCTGAACATCAGTAAGATCGAGTCATTTGTCGCAGTAACGACGATTTTCCTCGGGCAAAACGAGATCCCGGCGATCGTCAAACCGTTTATGGACCGGCTGAATCGCAATGAGCTGTTTACCGCTATTTGTAGCGGGATGGCCTCGATTGCTGGCTCAATGATGATTGGTTACGCTGGAATGGGCGTTCCGATTGACTATTTGCTGGCGGCATCGTTGATGGCAATCCCTGGCGGTATTTTGTTCGCGCGTATGCTGAGTCCGGCAACTGAAGAATCACGCGTCACCTTTGAGAACCTTTCATTTACCGAAACGCCGCCGAAAAGCATCATCGAAGCAGCGGCGAGCGGGGCGATGACCGGGCTGAAAATTGCCGCAGGCGTGGCGACGGTAGTAATGGCATTTGTCGCCATTATCGCGCTGATTAACGGCATTATCGGCGGAATTGGTGGTTGGTTTGGTTTTGGTCACGCCACCCTGGAAGGAATATTCGGCTGGCTACTTGCACCGCTGGCTTGGATTATGGGCGTGGACTGGAGCGATGCGCGGTTGGTTTGGTTTTGGTCATGCCACCCTGGAAGGGATCTTTGGCTATGTATTAGCCCCGCTGGCGTGGATTATGGGCGTGGACTGGAGCGATGCGACGCTGGCAGGTAGCCTGATTGGTCAGAAGCTGGCAATCAACGAGTTTGTCGCGTATCTCAACTTCTCGCCGTATCTGCAAACTGGCGGGGCACTGGATGTGAAGAAAAGCTGGCAATCAACGAGTTTGTCGCCTATCTCAACTTCTCGCCGTATTTGCAAACTGGCGGGGCACTGGATGTGAAGACCATTGCGATTATTTCGTTTGCGCTGTGCGGGTTTGCTAACTTTGGTTCGATTGGCGTTGTTGTCGGCGCATTTTCGGCGATAGCGCCACAGCGAGCTCCGGAAATCGCGCAGCTTGGAATGCGCGCGCTGGCAGCAGCAACGTTGTCAAACCTGATGAGCGCCACCATAGCGGGTTTCTTTATCGGTATAGCATAGTGAGAGCAATGCCGGATAAGCGTGGCGCTATCCGGCATTACATTTAAGCTGTTTGCAGCAAATATAAGGCGTTATCTGCCGAGAGGGTTGGGTTGTTGATGCTGACGCTGGCTCGCGATAATGCCGCGCAGGCCATGGCAAAGTGAGCGCTTTCACGAAACTCGCTACCTTCCAGAAAGCTGTACAGCAATCCCGCCATAAAAGCGTCATCGGCGCCAAAACTGTCTACGATCGTATGATCGGGAGGTGTCAGTAAAAACTGTTCTCCGTCCTTTTCGCTGCAAAAAACGGAATCATCTTCCAGGCAGACAAAGATCCGTTTTACACCTTGCTGATGCAGACTATTGACGGCCAGTATGCGATCGGCATCTGAATGGATAGGTTGGCCCCACAAAATCGCCAGCTCTTTCTGCGTTGGTTTAAGCGTATGAATACGCTTAAACCATGTCTTCATTTTTGCCGCTTTGAACTCTGAAACGGTGTCAATGAATACGGGAATATCATCAGCAATCGTAAAGACCCACTCAATGGCTTCGGCGGTCAGATTGCAATCTGCCAGTACGACACCGGAATGGCGGATCAAATCTCGCGACCCGTTCAGCAACTGTGGCGTTAATTGCTGCAGGATATGGGTATCGTTAATTGCCAGTACGGTTTCTTCCTGCTGATTAGCGATCGACAGGTAGGTTGAGGTGTTATGCCCATGCAGGCGTATGCAACTTGCAACGTTTACACCGGCCTGACGCGTTTGTTCCAGCAATGTTTCCCCATAGAAATCACTGCCAACAGCGGAAATTAAGTGAACGTCACGGCCCAGCAGCGCCAGGTTGTGGGCGATGTTGCGTCCTACGCCGCCTGCCGAGCAGTGAATGCTGCCAGGATTAGAAGCAGCCTGAGGATAGTGGATGTCTGCAACACCACGAATATCCATGTTGATAGCCCCGACAACCACGCAATAATCCTGTTCGGTAAGGATATAACCTTTACCTTTGATCATGCCTTTACGCATCAAATCCATAATATGCGCAGCGACGCGTGAACGGCTTATCTGCAGAATATCGGCGATTTCATTCTGCTGAATCAACGGATTGCGACGCAGGATCTTAAGGATCTGCTTTTCCCTGTCGTTCATAATTACGCCACCGTTTGTTCTGTTTGCTGGGCTTTCAGCCAGGCAATCTCTTCTGCCCAGATATCCGGATTAATCGTTTCCAGCACCAGCGGAATGCCGTCAAAACGACTATCCTGCATGATCCAACGGAAAGCGTCGTGGCCAATATTCCCTTCACCTAAGCTATGGTGACGGTCAACGCGACTGCCAAACGTGCTCTTGGCGTCGTTCAGGTGCATTCCGCGTAGATAGTTGAAACCGACAATACGTTCAAATTCCGCAAACGTCTTTTCGCATTCCTCGACGGAACGCAAATCGTAACCGGCAGCGAAAGCATGGCAGGTATCAATACAGACGCCAACACGGGATTTATCTTCAACACCATCAATAATGGCGGCAAGGTGCTCAAACTTAAATCCGAGATTGCTGCCCTGTCCGGCGGTATTTTCGATAACTGCCGTAACCCCCTGGGTCTGAGCGAGGGCGATGTTGATAGATTCAGCAATACGCGCCAGACATTCATCTTCCGGGATCTGCATCAAATGGCTGCCCGGATGAAAGTTGAGCAGCGATAAACCGAGCAGCTCACAACGCTGCATTTCATCGATAAACGCATCGCGTGACTTTTCCAGTGCCTCGCTGACCGGGTGACCGAGGTTAATCAGATAGCTGTCGTGAGGCAGGATCTGGGCGGAAGTATAGTGATACTTCTCGCAAGCAGACTTGAAATCATCAATGATTTCAGTGGTCAGCGGCGCGGCGCGCCACTGACGCTGATTTTTGGTGAACAGGGCGAATGCGGTAGCTTCAATTTCTGCGGCCCGAATAGCGGCGTTAGCCAGACCGCCAGCGGCGCTTACGTGCGCTCCAATATATTTCATAAATTAAACCCGCCATACTCAAAAGGGGAGAGTATAGCGGGTTAAGGGAAGTGAGTCGTGATCGTTTATGCCATCAGCGCGTGGATAGCGACGTTAATCGCACCACCACCCACAATCAACCAGACAAACAGCAGTAGCGCCATTAGTAACGGTTTGGCACCGGCTTTTTTCAGGGCGCTCACGTGAGTGGTTAGCCCCAGTGCGGCCATTGCCATTGCCAGCAGCACGGTATCCAGCGTCACCAGCATACTCACTACCGACTGCGGCAGCAGGTGGAAAGAGTTAAAAATCGCCACCACAATGAACAGGATGGCAAACCATGGAATAGTGATTTTGCTCTTCTCACCACCTGTTGCCGGAGACAGTTGTTTTACTCGTGCGGCCAACAGGATGAGGAACGGCGCCAGCATCATGACGCGCAGCATTTTGGCAATCACCGCGGCGTTTTCAGCATCCGGGTTAATGGCGTGTCCGGCGGCAACAACCTGCGCAACCTCATGCATGGTGGAGCCAATGTAAATGCCGTAGGTTTCTGGACTAAACCAGTGCGCCAACAGCGGATACATCGCCGGATACAGGAAGATAGCGATAGTACCGAAGATGACCACGGTGGCGACGGCAACCGTCACTTTACTGGCTTCCGCTTTCACCACTGGTTCAGTTGCCAGCACGGCGGCGGCACCACAAATGCTGCTCCCCGCGCCAATCAGCCAACTGGTGTGTCGGTCCAGACCAAACACTTTCTGCCCCAGGAAGCAGGCAATCATAAAGGTGCTGCTGAGCGTTAACACATCAATTACGATACCGCTGACGCCGACGTCAGCAATTTGCGCGAAGGTAAGGCGGAAACCGTAGAGGATTATCCCCAGGCGTAATAAATGTTGTTTGGCAAACAGGACGCCGCCATCGCAGCTTTTCCAGATTTGTGGATATACGGTGTTGCCGATAACCATCCCAAACAAGATGGCTAAGGTGAGGGCGCTGAACCCGGCGCCAGCGACGGCGGGAATGGATCCCCCCCACAAGGCGACCCCAGTGATAACTGCACTCAGGGCAAGCCCCGGAATAAAATGCCACGCTGTACGACGATGAGTCTGTAAGGTGAGTTCTGTCATATCCTTCTCCTTTATCTGGGTAAAAGAGTACGGCGATGTGGTTTAAAAATAAAATTGATTATATATTTATAATTAATCTATATAAGTGGTATACCCGTCATACTTCAAGTTGCATGCGCGTTGGCTGCGCTCGTTCACCCCAGTCACGTACTTAAGTACGCTCCCGGGGATGCTCTCTCTTGCCGCCTTCCTGCAACTCGAATTATTTAGGGTATAAGTAACGGATATCCGGTGGAAAACGACTATGCATATCACCCTGCGACAACTTGAAGTGTTTGCTGAGGTACTGAAAAGCGGCTCGACAACCCAGGCATCTGTCATGCTGGCACTGTCGCAGTCGGCGGTGAGTGCGGCGCTTACCGATCTGGAAGGGCAGCTTGGCGTACAGCTGTTTGATCGCGTTGGCAAGCGGTTGGTGGTCAATGAGCACGGGCGCTTACTCTACCCGCGCGCGTTGGCGTTACTTGAGCAAACGATAGAAATCGAACAGCTTTTTCGTGAGGATAATGGCGCGATTCGCGTCTATGCCAGCAGCACCATCGGCAACTATATTTTGCCCGCCATGATCGCCCGTTATCGCCATGATTTCCCGGATTTACCCCTGGAGCTGAGCGTGGGTAACAGCCAGGATGTGATCAACGCTGTCCTGGATTTTCGCGTAGATATTGGGTTGATCGAAGGGC
Organism: Citrobacter sp. wls714; assembly: GCF_005281025.1. Taxonomy (NCBI): domain Bacteria; kingdom Pseudomonadati; phylum Pseudomonadota; class Gammaproteobacteria; order Enterobacterales; family Enterobacteriaceae; genus Citrobacter; species Citrobacter sp. wls714. Next base: position 56,241 of record NZ_SZWZ01000025.1, read on the forward strand.
CGTGCCACAGCACAGAAATTATCTCTGAACCATGGCTGGAGGACGAACTGGTGGTGTTTGCCGCCCCGTCTTCGCCGCTAACAAAAGGCCCCGTGACGCTGGATCAACTGGCTGCTTCGCCGTGGATCTTACGTGAGCGAGGTTCCGGTACGCGTGAACTGGTAGATTACCTGTTGCTATCGCATCTGCCGAGATTCCAGATGGCGATGGAGTTGGGTAACTCCGAGGCCATTAAGCATGCGGTGCGCCATGGGCTCGGTATCAGCTGTTTGTCGCGTCGAGTCATTGCAGAACAGTTACAGGCGGGCACGCTGAGTGAAGTTCCCGTGCCGCTGCCGCGTTTAGTTCGCACGCTCTGGCGCGTTCATCATCGACAAAAACATCTCTCTAACGCCATTACGCGCTTTTTACATTACAGCGACCAGGTTGCGCAGGGCGAATAACGCCCTCACTGCCGTAATATCACCTCTAAGCATAATGGCGGTTTCGTCTTCACCGCCATGCTCCGCCCATTTTCTGCTTTACTTATAATCCGCGGCCAGTCATGAAGGTCTCTTATAACAGCGCATTTGTGCCGGAAGAAAGCCGTTTCGTCTGCTACAATCGCGCCTCATTTTTTGGATGGATAGCATTTTCACATGGTTTCCGAAACTAAAACCACAGAAGCGCCCACGCTACGTCGTGAACTGAAGGCGCGTCACCTGACGATGATTGCCATCGGAGGCTCCATCGGTACAGGTCTTTTCGTTGCATCTGGTGCAACTATTTCTGCTGCGGGTCCTGGCGGCGCGTTGTTCTCGTATATTCTGATTGGTCTGATGGTGTATTTTCTGATGACCAGCCTCGGTGAACTGGCAGCCTATATGCCGGTTTCCGGTTCGTTCTCTACCTACGGTCAGAACTATGTAGAAGAAGGCTTCGGCTTCGCGCTGGGCTGGAACTACTGGTACAACTGGGCGGTGACAATTGCCGTTGACCTGGTGGCCGCGCAACTGGTAATGAGCTGGTGGTTCCCGGACACGCCAGGCTGGATCTGGAGTGCACTGTTTCTCGGCGTTATCTTCCTGCTGAACTACATTTCCGTGCGCGGGTTTGGCGAAGCGGAGTACTGGTTCTCACTGATCAAAGTGACCACCGTGATTATCTTCATCGTGGTTGGCGTGATGATGATTGTCGGTATCTTCAAAGGTGCTCAGCCGGTGGGCTGGAGCAACTGGACTACCGGTGATGCGCCTTTTGCCGGTGGTTTTGCCGCGATGATTGGCGTGGCGATGATTGTCGGCTTCTCTTTCCAGGGAACTGAGCTTATCGGTATCGCGGCAGGGGAATCGGAAGATCCTGAGAAGAATATTCCACGCGCGGTGCGTCAGGTGTTCTGGCGAATCCTGCTGTTCTATGTGTTCGCGATTTTGATTATCAGCCTGATCATTCCGTACACCGATCCAAGCCTGCTGCGTAACGATGTGAAAGACATCAGCGTTAGCCCGTTCACGCTGGTATTCCAGCACGCGGGTCTGCTGTCTGCGGCGGCGGTAATGAACGCGGTTATCCTGACGGCGGTACTGTCTGCGGGTAACTCCGGAATGTATGCTTCTACGCGTATGCTTTACACCCTGGCCTGTGACGGTAAAGCGCCGCGTATTTTCGCCAAACTGTCTCGAGGTGGTGTGCCGCGTAATGCACTGTATGCAACTACGGTGGTGGCGGGGCTGTGCTTCCTGACCTCAATGTTTGGTAACCAGACCGTATACCTGTGGCTGCTGAATACTTCCGGGATGACGGGCTTTATCGCCTGGTTAGGGATTGCTATCAGCCATTATCGTTTCCGTCGTGGTTATGTGTTGCAAGGACACGATGTGAAGGATCTGCCGTATCGTTCTGGCTTCTTCCCGCTGGGGCCGATCTTTGCCTTCGTGCTGTGCCTGATCATTACTCTGGGTCAGAACTACGAAGCGTTCCTGAAGGACAGCATTGACTGGGGGGGGGTGATGGCAACCTATATCGGTATCCCGCTGTTCCTGATTATCTGGTTTGGTTATAAGCTGACGAAAGGTACTCATTTCGTTCGCTACAGCGAAATGAAATTCCCTGGACGCGTGAAGAAGTAATCTTGTACCTGATGGCACCGTGCTAATCCGACCTACGTAAGATAGTGTAGGTCGGGTAAGCCCTCCATGCTGCCATCCGGCAGACAATAACCCCCCCGCCACTCACCATGTTCAGTTAACATCTCAGTTTCAGAAAGCATCAACATGTGTTGGCGGGATAATGAACATGCTCTCTCTGAGAAAGGGTTCCGTTCACCTCATGTTCATCGCTTCTCTGTACACTGAACGCCAGTGAACGTGTTAAGGGTGCTATCGCCGCACCCTTAACAATCCCGGCTCCCGGCGGGAAAATTGTTGCTGCGCAATACCCTCCGCTTATTCCTTCAGGCTACCGGGCCGGGCGCGAGGTAGCGTCCTTGCAAAGCGCGCCCTGAGCCAGCATCCATGCTGGCTCTCCCGGCCTTACGGAAACACGTCGGCAATTTTCAGCCGGACCAGCCCACACCTCACCATCTGCGTTTTTTGGTCTGAACAGCAAAACAGATTTAACTGGAAGTCAGAGCGTTGAAGCGATGACTCCGGTCCGGCTGAAAATCGATGAGGCGTTGACGGCTGACCGGGTCTGCCCGCAGGGATGCGGGCAGAGGGGATGGCCTGCAGGGACGCAGGCTCGGCCCCGACCCGACAGGCAGACGGCATAAGACGAATGAATCGCGCAGCGACGATTTTCCCGCCGGGAGCCTGGGATGCAAGGGAGGCGGCGGTGAGCCTCCCTTGCACGTTCACGGGTATCTGTGATTCAGAGAAGTGATACCGCTGAGGTGAACGGAACCCCGTAGCGGAATAAAATGTTCTCCATACATGCTTAACTAACAGGCATTAGGCATTCACCTTGCCGGGGTTTTTTTATTGCGCCAGACTTAGAAGCTGTAAGTCATGCCAACCGTGTAACGACGACCATCGAGAACGGTGTCGTAGGTATCATAATCGATTTGCTTATCCAGCACGTTGTATACGCCAGCGGTCATCAACAGGTCCCTGGTAGCATAGTAACGTAAACCGACATCGACCTGCGTATAGGATGGCGTTCCCTGTGCCATAGAGGTACGGCTCAGGTACTCAGACGTTTTCCCGCGCAGATTCAGACGGCTCCAGAAACCAAGATCCTGCGTGGCCTGCCAGTCCAGGGTGGTGTTAAACATATGCTTTGGCATTTTGTTTAATGGCTGGCCGGAGAACTGTCCGCTCTTCTGTTCAGATTCCGTGTAGGTGTAGTTCGCCGTCCAGTTGACGTCGGAGGTGATTTTCCAACCGAAGGTGGATTCTACGCCGCGCATATTGGCTTTATCGACGTTCACGCGATCGCTGACGAAATCATAATGGATGCCACCGATGGTGCAGGCCGGGTCAGAACTGCTGTTACAGCGGCGTACTTCGGTAATTTTGTTTTTGAAGTCGGTATTGAACAGGGTCACGCCCGCGTTGAGATCGTTGCCGTTATCCCACAGTAAACCGATCTCTTCGCTCAGGCTTTTCTCGGGCTTCAGATCCGGGTTGCCAACAATGATCCCGTTCAGACGACCGCCGCCGGTGACCTGTCCCCAACTGGCAGAAGACTGACGCAGATCCGGAGCGCGATAGCCCGCAGATACGCCACCTTTTAACGTCCACTGATCGCTCAGATGCCAGACACCGTAACCGCGCGGTGTCCAGTTGTCACCGTAGTTTTCATCTTTATCCATACGCAGACCGCCGGTCAGCGCGAAGGTATCGGTAATAGCCCATTCGTCTTCAGCAAACAGCGCCCAGCTCCAGCGGGTCAGTTTGTTCAGTCCATCAGCAGCTTGCAACTGGTTGCCATTATCGCGCAGTTTCTCATAACGGTACTGTCCACCCACTGTCAGGGTGTGCGTCCCGAGGAAAATCTGGTTCTGATTGTTAAAGATGGTGTTGTAGGACTTCATCTGGCGACCAGGGTTGTCGGTCTCTTCCTGCTGGACATAGCTGGTGGAGTTGAAGTCGTCGTAATAGCCGCTATGGGTGAGTGAATATGTGGTGTGCACATACTTGCTTTCGCTTTTACTGTTGGGCTTACAGCTTCCGTTGCGGCAGTTTTCTTGTGCCTTGGATTTGCCCGGCGTACTGTCACGATCCTGCAGTTCACGTGCGTAATCGAAGTCGATGTCGTTTTTATCATCCGGCGTGAAGTTCAGGGTTAAACCCCCGTTACGCATACGCTGTTCATTGTAGCCATTGAGGATTTCATCTTCGGCACGATGAGAGAATAATCCGGTCACCTTCGCGCCGAGTAACCCGTCAATCAGCGGCCCGGACGCATAGGCATTGGTCTGGTAAATATCACCGGAATCTCTGTCTTCCTGGAAAGTGGCATCGCCGTGTAAGGATCCGGTCCAGGCTTTGGTATTCGACACTTTTTTGGTGATGACGTTGATAACGCCACCCATCGCATCGGAGCCGTAAAGCGATGACATTGGGCCACGGATGACTTCGATGCGTTCAATAGATTCCAGCGGCGGCAACCAGCCTTGTTCAATACCTGAGTTATCGCTGTTAGGTCGTGTGCCGCGTGTGCTGATGCGTTTACCATTGACCAGGAACAGCGTGTATTGCGAAGCCATACCGCGAATACTGATATCGCTGCTGCTACCGCCACCGGTGACAACGACGCCAGGGACATCTTTTAGCGCATCGGTGACATCGCGATAGGCTTTATCTTCAATCTGCTGCTTGGTAATAACAGATATCGACGCGGGGGCGTCCTGAATTTTCTGCTCGAAGCCGGTAGCGGTGACGACGACGGTGTCCTGTTCAGCGGCATGGCCGAGTGATGGGAGACTGGCGACGCATACTGCGGCAGCTACAGCCTTAACGTGAGGTATAGTCATTTGTATCATTCCATTTAAATGAATCAAACTGCGCGTCATGTGAAAGGCCATGACAATTGTATGTGTTTGTCTTTTAAGGACTCTTTTCAGTAAAGAAGCGGTGGAATTGTACAAAAGTGAGAATTTTTGTAAACACAAATGATAATAGAAATCATTTGTGTTTGATGTTGGTTCGATGGGAATTGTTTTAAATCAATAAGATAGGTTAAAAAGAAAAATGGAGAAAAAGTGAAGAAAGCGAGAAGAATGAAGAGGGGAAATGTTTTTGATGCTTAAGAATGGCTTACGTTTTTGACTTAAGGACAGCGGCTATAACCCCGCTGTCCTGTTATGGCTGGCTTATAGCCGATGGAATTTGGCGAGTAAGGCCAGTGACAGGGTGGTTAACAGGATGGCGATCACGGCATACAGATAAACACCAGACCACTCCCAGTTGTTCTTCACTAATATCACCGGTACGCCTGCTAATGCCGCGCCGACATAGCTAAATAATCCCCGGAAGCCGGTTATCGATCCCGCTGCGTCTTTATGAGTAACATCCAGACAACCTACGGCAAAAAGCATATGCGGGCCGTACAGGGCGAACCCCATGATGGTGAAAAGTATGGCCGTAATGGTATATGAAGTATCCTGTACCACTGGGATTAAGATAATACACACGCACAGCATTAAGGCGAATATTAGTCCTGTCATCCAGCGATTACTTTTAAACATAAAGTCCGATAAGTAACCCGCCAGTAGTCCTCCGGCAAGTCCGCCTGCTTCAAACCACGAGATAATAGAGTTGGCCTTAATCAGGCTCCAGCCATGTACCTGCGAATAGTAAATTTGCGGCCAGTCGTTGAGAATGGTGCGGGCAATATAAACAGACATATCGCCAATGATAATAATCCACACCAGCGGGTTAATCAGGATATATTTAACGAAAATCTGCCAAAAGGAGAGGTTGACCGGACTGGCCTTAACCTGGGCAAGTTCTGTCGGATCCTTGCGCCATTCGCCAACGTTAGGCAAACCTAAGGTCCCGGGACGGTCTTTAATCGTAAAGAGCGCAATGATCCCCATCAGCAGGGAGATCGCGCCCGGTACATAAAAACCCATTTTCCAACTGCCACTACAGACAATCGCAAAACTGGTCAACAGTGGGGCGAGACTGCCGCCGATATTATGCGCAGCTTCGACGACCGCCCACCAACGCCCTCGTTCATTTTTGGAAAACCAGGATGCCATGATCTTTGCCATTGGCGGAAAACTGGTGCCCTGGAGAATGGCGTTGAGGCTGTACAATACATAAAACGCGGCAACGCTGTCGGAAAAACCAAACAGAATATTGACGATCCCAACGCCAATGAGCACCGGGCCGGTCATGGCTTTCGGATTGATTTTATCAACCAGCATGCCGCCAACAAACTTCATTGACCCATACAGGATGTAAAACAGTGAAGACATGATGGCAAAATCTTCTGCGGTCAGAGCGGTATCAGACAACATTGCCGGCATGGCCGCTGAGAAGTTTTTACGCGTTAAATAAAAGACAGCGTAAGAGATAAAAACCGAGGTAATGATCTCTATCCTGAATTTTTTGTAAGTATGGTCAATCTCTTGTTTTTCTTTTACAACCGGCTTATCAGCCTGGCTGAATATAAACGATTTCAAGCTCATATGAGTTTCCCTTCAGGCAGTGCTCGTGGGTTATAATCCATCTTCGATGAAGAACAAAAGCGACTCGAATCCGTGAAAATTAATTTGATTTGTTATTAACTCTCTGACCGCCGGTTTAGCTTTCCATGCAATACCCGTGCCTGCATATGTCAGCATGGGAATATCGTTAGCGCCATCACCGCAGGCGATAATATTATGCTGCGGTATCTGCAACGTTTCGGCGAGTCGCTCCAATGTTTTCTGTTTATTATCTGCATTCATGATGGGCGCAGCGATATTATCTGTCAGTTTACCGTCCCTGATTTCAACGGTATTAGAAAAAACATAATCCAGTTGATATTTTTCCTGTAATCTGCGAGTAAAAATGTCTAAACCACCAGAAATAATCGCCGTTTTAAATCCTTTCTGTTTGAGAATTGGCAAAATAGTGGTAATGCCGGGAGAAGCGGTCATTTGATCGCATACGGCATTAATCACATCGATATGGGTTCCTTTTAACATCCCGATGCGCCGGGTAAAGCTGCTATTGAAATCCAGCTTTCCTTCCATCGCCTGCTTAGTCAGTTCTGCTATCTGTGCTGAGATGCCCAGCACATGCGAAATTTCATCGACACCTTCTTCTTCGATAAATGTCGAGTCCATGTCGAATGCAATAATTCCTTTTGCTGGAATGATTTGTGGTTTAATGAAAAAATCAAACCGCTGAGTGTATGACGTGATCCGCAGTTTTTTATGTATTTCATTTGTGAATGATTTATCTGGTATTGATAATTTAAAATATGATTTATTGATGTGTGTTATATGTAATTGTTCCAGTGTGCACTGATTTTGTTTTGTGTCGCGATTTATAAACGTTTCATGTAACCATACCTGCAGTTTTTCAGGTTCTTTTGCGCTAATAAAATAAATAATTGCCATAAAATCACTCCTGTAAGCTGGAGTTATTGTAAGAGATGGTCGCGACGAGTGAATCCTGCTTTATCACAGATGTGAATGTTAAAAAAAGATAAAATAGTATTGTTTTTTATACCAGCAAATATACAAAATCTGAAAAGTATCGTTTTTGATATATCACTCACGGTCTGTTTCTACTGGCGGCATATTCTATTGTGACCAACAGGATGAGGCTAAAATGGAAAGCTGTGTTGATATTTTTAAAGTCGCTATTGGACCTTCGAGTTCAAGAACGGTAGGGCCAATGCGTGCTGCGTTTAACTTTATTTCTCAATTAAAGCAGCAGGAGATTTTGCCGCTGACGCGAAAAATTGAGGTTGAGCTATATGGTGCGCTCTCGTTAAGTCGCAAGTGCCATAACGTTGATATAGCGCTTTACCTGGGCTTGTTGGGTAACCAGCCGGATGATGTTGATTTACGTCAGCAAATGGAGGCCATTAAACGTGCTGAACAAAACGGTATTTTGCTGCTCTCTCCTTCAGTTGCCGTGACGGTGACGATTCTGGCTAATCAGCAACCGCATGCCGGTCATCCCTATGCGATGACGTTTCGCGCCCGGGATGATTATTTTACGTTGTATGAAGAAACATGGTTTTCAACCGGCGCCGGACAGGTTCGTAAACCCGGCGCGTCGACGCCCGAGACAACGACGCAAGAAAACGTATCTCCTTTTGCTTTTCAACATGCGGTGCAACTGCATGACCTGTGCCAGCGCAATGGCTTATCTGTTGCGGCGTTAATGATGAAAAATGAGTTACAGGTGCATTCCCAGGCGGCGTTGCATGACTATTTTGAGCACGTTTGGGTGATTATGCAGCAGGCCGTCCATCGCGGTCTGCATACTGAGGGGTTGTTGCCGGGGCCGTATCAGGTGCCGCGCAGGGCCTGCGCGCTGCATAAAACATTGGCAATGAGACCCTCTGCTAACGACTTTCTCACCAACCTCAACTGGGTCAATGCCTTTGCGATTGCCGTCAGTGAGGAGAATGCCGCCGGTGGGCGGGTGGTGACCGCGCCGACCAATGGCGCGAGCGGTATCATCCCGGCGGTCCTTAGTTGGTACGATAAGTTTGTCTGTGAACTGGATAATGCCTCGGTTACCCGCTTTTTTCTAACCGCTGGCGCCATCGCGTTACTGTTCAAACAAAATGCATCTATTTTAGGTTCTGAGGTCGGGTGTCAGGGGGAGATCGGCGTGGCAAGTTCGATGGCGGCAGCCGGATTAGCAGAACTGATGGGGGCCTCAGTCGGTCAGGTGCTGAGCGCTGCAGAAATCGCCATGGAACACCATTTAGGTCTGACCTGCGATCCGGTCGGCGGGCAGGTACAAATTCCTTGTGTCGAACGCAACGCGATTTCGTCAGTAAAAGCGATTAACGCCGCAACGATGGCGATAAGCCGCATCAGTGAGCCATGCGTTTCGCTCGATGAGGTGATTGCAGCCATGTATGAAACGGGTAAAGACATGAGCGCGAAATACCGTGAAACGTATCATGGCTGCCTGGGAAAAATTCAGCCCAGAAAAAGGGGAGGGTGGCATGAAATATCACACCATGAATAATGATGAAATCATCTTGTCATTATGCGCGCGTATTCGGGAAACGCGGATTACTCTGGCGCTGACCCAGCAGCAGTTTGCCGACAGCGCTCAGGTGGGGATTGCCACCATTAAACGTATTGAGAAAGGTGGGGGATTGAATCTCGATACGCTTATTTCCCTGCTGCGGGCGCTGAATAAACTGCATCATCTGGATGCAATCTTATTCGAGTCTGAAGTACGGAATTTTAGTGAAGGACATGAGGGAAGTGAGAGTACGTCGCGATTACAGGTACGCCAACAGGCAGCCGATTTAAATCGCAAAGCGTCCGCGCCGCAGTCAGAAGAGATAAGCTACAGCGCGGCAATAGAAAACACTCTGTATTGGTGATCACTTCAGCAAATACTGAGCATGGAAGCGCAGGTGATCCTCAATAAACGACGCAATAAAGTAATAGCTGTGATCGTAACCCGGCTGGATGCGTAACGTCATTGGCCATGCGGTCTGACGTGCCGTTTCGGCCAGTACCGCGGGCTGTAGCTGATCGGCAAGAAACTGATCGCTGTCTCCTTGATCGATAAGCGTCGGAATCGCATCTTCGGGCCTGCTGGCCAACATTAACGCGCAGCTATCCCACTCGGTCCACTGCGATTTATCTTCACCCAGATAAGCGCTAAAAGCCTTCTCGCCCCACGGAACGCGGCAAGGATTAACGATGGGGGCAAAAGCGGAGATGCTGGTGTATTTCCCCGGATTTTTCAGCGCCATAATCAACGCCCCGTGGCCACCCATGGAATGTCCGCTGATGGCGCAACGATCGCTGACGTTAAACTGCGACTGAATCAGGGCCGGAAGCTCATCACGCAGATAGTCATACATGCGAAAATGAGTTGCCCACGGCTGCTGGGTGGCATTGAGGTAAAATCCAGCACCCTGACCCAAATCGTAGCCATCATCGTTGGCAACGTGATCGCCGCGCGGACTGGTATCTGGCATCACCAGCACAATACCCAGCTCAGCCGCGACACGTTGCGCGCCCGCTTTGGTGGTAAAGTTTTCGTCATTGCAGGTCAGGCCCGACAACCAGTACAGTACCGGAGGCGGGGTATTCTCACGAGGTGGGGGAAGAAAGATGCTGAAGGTCATAGCGCAATTTAACGTGGCGGAGTTGTGACGCCAGCGTTGCTGCCAGCCTTCAAAACAGCGGTGCTCTTCAAGCATTTCCATGCGTGGCTCCTTGTTGTGTTGAACCTGAATATGTTTGCGAATTCATCATAATACAGATTATTCATTGCACTGTGAGTAACTTTCACTTCCGCATTGGGCAAACATACTTCATCATCTATATAACTTTACATTAACACTCAACATCGCCGGGCTGAACGCTACGTGAATTTGATACGCTGAAAGGCTGTGCCAATTTCAATAATTATCGCGGTGAATACTGGATTATGTGCGCCGCCTCACGCACAATGTTCTGGCTGTGACACAGCCTAAAAACTTTGCCCCATGCAGGGCAGAGGCGCCACACCTGCAGGAGAAAAAGAAATGTCATCACTCAGTAAAGAAGCGGCTTTGGTTCATGAAGCGCTGGTCGCGCGTGGTCTCGAAACACCACTACGCCCGCCCGTGCAGGAGATGGATAACGAAACGCGCAAACGTCTTATCTCAGGCCATATGACCGAGATTATGCAATTGCTCAATCTCGATTTGAGCGATGACAGTTTGATGGAAACTCCGCATCGCATTGCGAAAATGTATGTCGATGAGATTTTCTCCGGTCTCGATTACGCCAACTTCCCGAAAATCACCGTCATTGAAAACAAAATGAAGGTGGACGAGATGGTTACGGTCCGCGATATCACGCTGACCAGCACCTGCGAGCATCACTTTGTCACTATCGATGGTAAAGCGACGGTGGCGTATATCCCGAAAGATTCAGTCATTGGCCTGTCGAAGATCAACCGCATTGTACAGTTCTTCGCGCAGCGTCCGCAGGTGCAGGAGCGTCTGACTCAGCAAATTCTCACCGCGCTGCAAACGCTGCTCGGGACGAATAATGTCGCGGTGTCGATTGATGCGGTGCATTACTGCGTGAAAGCGCGCGGCATTCGTGATGCGACCAGTGCGACCACCACCACTTCTCTGGGCGGATTGTTTAAGTCCAGCCAGAACACGCGTCAGGAATTCCTACGCGCAGTACGTCATCACAACTGATTAAGGCAGGGGCCATGGAGCGTAATGTCACGCTGGATTTTATTCGTGGCGTCGCCATTCTTGGCATCCTGCTTCTCAATATTAACGCCTTTGGTCTGCCAAAGGCGGCATACCTCAATCCCGCCTGGTATGGCAATATCACCTTAACCGACGCCTGGAGCTGGGCGGTGCTTGATCTCTTCGCCCAGGTCAAGTTTCTTACGCTGTTTGCATTGCTGTTTGGGGCAGGGCTGCAAATGCTGCTCCCGCGCGGCAAACGCTGGATCCAGTCGCGGCTAACGCTGCTGGTGCTGTTGGGGTTTATTCACGGGTTACTCTTCTGGGACGGCGATATTCTGTTGGCGTATGGCTTAATTGGTCTGATTTGCTGGCGGTTGATTCGCGATGCCCCTTCGGTAAAAAGCCTGTTTAACACCGGCGTCCTGCTTTATCTGGTGGGGATTGGCGTGCTGCTGCTGCTGGGCGTTATCTCCGGCGGGGAAACCAGTCGGGCCTGGACGCCGGATGCCTCAGCTTTGCTGTATGAAAAATACTGGAAAGTGAATGGCGGTCTGGAAGCGGTCAGCAATCGTGTAGATATGATGTCCAATAGCTTGTTGGCACTGGGCGCGCAGTACGGCTGGCAACTGGCTGGGATGATGCTGCTTGGCGCAGCATTAATGCGCAGCGGCTGGCTGAAAGGACAGTACAGTTTGCAGCATTATCGACGTACCGGCGTACTGTTGGTCATTGTTGGGATGGCGATTAACCTGCCTGCTATTATCATTCAGTGGCATCTGGACTGGGCCTACCGCTGGTGTGCTTTCCTGTTACAAGCTCCGCGCGAGCTGGGCGCGCCGTTGCAGACTATCGGCTACGCCGCCCTGATGTTTGGCTTCTGGCCGCAGTTGAGCCGCTTAAAGTGGGTGATTGCCATCGCCTGCGTGGGGCGTATGGCGTTAACCAACTATCTGTTGCAAACCTTAATTTGCACCATTCTGTTTTATCAATTCGGCTTGTTTATGAAATTTGATCGGCTGGAGCTGCTCTGTTTTGTCATTCCTGTCTGGGCCGTTAATCTTCTTTTCTCCGTCATTTGGCTGCGTTTTTACCGGCAGGGCCCGGTTGAGTGGCTATGGCGTCAATTAACCCTGCGTGCTTCAGGGACATCATTACCACGTACATCCAGATAACGATCTGGATCACATTCATTAACAAAATGGATGTAAGCGCTTTCATTCCTGTGACATCACTCACGCAGTCCGTTTCATTGTGCTGACAAAATACCCAGCCTGGGGTGTCTGTGGCTAACCGCAATCTAAAACAGGGCAGTGAATATGGTAACCATCCGTGATGTGGCACGACAGTCTGGCGTATCTGTAGCGACCGTTTCCCGCGTACTGAACAACAGTGCGCTGGTGAGTCCGGACACGCGTGAAGCGGTGATGAAAGCAGTCACTCAGTTAGGCTATCGACCTAACGCCAATGCGCAGGCGCTGGCGACCCAGGTAAGTGACACCATTGGTGTGGTGGTGATGGATGTGTCAGATGCGTTTTTTGGCGCGCTGGTTAAAGCCGTAGATATGGTTGCCCAGCAGCATCAGAAATATGTCCTGATTGGCAATAGCTATCATGAGGCTGAAAAAGAACGTCATGCTATCGAGGTTTTGATTCGCCAACGCTGTAACGCTCTGATTGTTCACTCTAAAGCGCTCAGCGATCGGGAACTGGCAGAGTTTATGGATCAGATCCCCGGCATGGTGCTGATCAATCGCCTTGTGCCGGGTTACGCCCACCGCTGCGTCTGCCTCGATAATATCAGCGGCGCCAAAATGGCGACCCGCATGCTGCTGAATAATGGTCATCAACGCATTGGTTACCTGGCATCAAGCCATCGTATTGAAGATGATGCGATGCGCAAAGAAGGGTGGTTATCGGCCCTGAAAGAACAAGGGATTGATGCGGCGGAAAGCTGGATCGGTACCGGTTCGCCCGATATGCAGGGCGGAGAGTCTGCGATGGTGGAGCTGCTGGGGCGCAACTTGCAACTGACGGCGGTCTTCGCCTACAACGACAACATGGCAGCTGGCGCACTGACTGCGTTAAAAGACAATGGCATCGCCATCCCATTACATCTTTCTATCATTGGCTTTGATGATATTCCCATTGCGCGTTACACCGATCCACAACTGACAACCGTGCGCTATCCCATCGCCTCAATGGCAAAAATGGCGACGGAGCTTGCGCTGCAAGGCGCGGCGGGCACGTTAGATCCTGCGGCGTCGCATTGCTTTATGCCGACGCTGGTGCGTCGTCATTCTGTGGCATTGCGGCAGAATGCGGCACCGATCACTAACTCATAAAGTTGAGCCATGTAACCGCTTTCAATATGTGAGTAAATTCACAGTATATTAACAATGCGATAGCTATGATGACACTGTTTGTTGCGCTGTAACTACTATGTAACGGTGAATAATCACTTTCATCGAGGTATTGGTGCCTTAAACAAAAATTAAAGCCAGTTTTTGGAGCGTTGCCAGGCACGGAAGAATTATTTTTAAAAGTGAGCTTCGGCGATCAGTAACACTTCAGTAACGTTCTGCCTGCCGAGCATTTATCTCAAGTACTACCCTGCATAATAAAACCGGAGATACCATGAATAAGAAGGTGTTGACCCTGTCTGCTGTAATGGCAAGCATGTTATTCGGCGCGGCTGCGCACGCTGCTGATACCCGCATTGGTGTGACGATTTATAAGTACGACGATAACTTTATGTCTGTGGTACGTAAGGCTATTGAAAAAGATGCCAAAGCGGCGCCTGACGTACAATTGCTGATGAATGACTCGCAGAACGACCAGTCCAAACAAAACGACCAGATCGACGTATTGCTGGCAAAAGGCGTTAAAGCACTGGCGATTAACCTGGTTGACCCGGCAGCTGCAGGAACGGTAATTGAAAAAGCACGCGGTCAGAACGTGCCGATCGTGTTCTTCAACAAGGAACCTTCTCGTAAAGCGCTGGACAGCTATGACAAAGCGTATTACGTCGGTACTGACTCTAAAGAGTCTGGCATTATTCAGGGTGATTTGATTGCAAAACACTGGGCTGCTAACCCGAACTGGGATCTGAATAAAGACGGTAAAATTCAGTTTGTTCTGCTGAAAGGCGAACCGGGACACCCGGATGCTGAAGCACGTACCACTTACGTGATCAAAGAGCTGAACGACAAGGGCATTAAAACTGAGCAACTGCAGTTGGATACCGCGATGTGGGATACCGCTCAGGCGAAAGATAAGATGGATGCGTGGATGTCCGGTCCGAACGCTAACAAAATTGAAGTGGTTATCGCCAACAACGATGCGATGGCGATGGGCGCAGTTGAAGCACTGAAAGCGCACAACAAAACCAGCGTACCGGTATTTGGCGTGGATGCGCTGCCTGAAGCGCTGGCCCTGGTGAAATCCGGTGCCATGGCCGGTACCGTGCTGAACGATGCCAACAACCAGGCGAAAGCGACTTTCGATTTGGCGAAAAACCTGGCTGATGGCAAAGGCGCGGCAGACGGCACTAACTGGAAAATTGACAACAAAATTGTTCGCGTTCCGTACGTCGGTGTCGACAAAGATAATCTGGCTGAGTTCACTAATAAATAAATCTCCGTCTGTGGGCGCAATGTCATTGCGCCCTTAATAATGCGCTTTGCAAGGCCAACAAGGTATATTTATGGTCAGCACACATACTCAGTCGTCAGGCGAATACTTGTTGGAAATGACCGGCATCAACAAGTCTTTTCCCGGCGTTAAGGCTCTTGATAATGTTAATTTAAAAGTCCGCCCACATTCGATTCACGCCTTAATGGGCGAGAATGGCGCGGGGAAATCCACATTATTGAAATGTCTTTTCGGTATCTATCAAAAAGATTCCGGTAGTATTTTATTTCAGGGTAAAGAAATCGATTTTCATTCGGCGAAAGAGGCGCTTGAAAATGGTATTTCGATGGTACACCAGGAATTAAACCTGGTATTACAACGTTCCGTGATGGACAACATGTGGTTGGGGCGCTATCCCACTAAAGGTATGTTTGTCGATCAGGAAAAAATGTACCGTGATACCAAAGCGATATTTGATGAGCTGGATATTGATATCGATCCGCGGGCGCGCGTCGGTACATTATCCGTTTCACAAATGCAGATGATCGAAATTGCCAAAGCCTTCTCCTATGATGCCAAAATTGTCATTATGGATGAGCCGACTTCATCGTTAACCGAGAAAGAAGTTAATCATCTGTTCACCATTATTCGTAAGCTGAAAGAGCGTGGATGCGGTATCGTTTATATTTCTCACAAAATGGAAGAAATCTTCCAACTGTGTGATGAAATTACCGTACTGCGCGACGGGCAGTGGATCGCAACCCAGCCGCTGGAAGGGCTGGATATGGACAAGATCATCGCCATGATGGTTGGACGTTCGCTGAACCAACGTTTTCCTGATAAAGAAAACAAACCTGGTGAAGTGATTCTGCAAGTGCGTAACCTGACCTCGCTGCGTCAACCGTCGATTCGTGATGTCTCGTTTGATTTGCACAAAGGGGAAATCCTCGGGATTGCCGGTCTGGTAGGCGCAAAACGCACTGATATCGTTGAAACGCTTTTTGGTATTCGTGAGAAATCATCGGGTACGATTACGTTACACGGCAAAAAAATTAATAACCACAGCGCCAATGAAGCCATCAACCATGGCTTTGCACTGGTCACGGAAGAGCGCCGCTCAACAGGTATTTATGCGTATCTGGACATTGGTTTTAACTCGTTAATCTCCAATATCCAAAACTATAAAAATAAAGTCGGCCTGCTGGATAATTCCCGCATGAAGAGCGATACCCAGTGGGTGATTGACTCCATGAGGGTGAAAACGCCGGGCCATCGTACACAAATCGGTTCACTTTCCGGGGGGAATCAGCAAAAGGTGGTTATTGGCCGCTGGCTATTAACACAGCCAGAAATCCTGATGCTGGATGAACCTACCCGTGGTATCGATGTCGGCGCAAAATTTGAAATTTATCAGTTGATTGCCGAACTCGCGAAAAAAGATAAGGGGATTATTATTATTTCCTCTGAAATGCCGGAGCTGCTGGGTATTACCGATCGTATTCTGGTAATGAGCAATGGTCTCGTTGCCGGAATTGTTGACACTAAAACGACAACGCAAAACGAAATCCTCCGTCTTGCGTCTTTGCACCTTTAAGATTAGGGGCTCCTCATGAGTGCGTTAAATAAGAAAAGTTTTCTTACTTACCTGAAAGAAGGCGGAATTTACGTTGTTCTTTTGGTTTTGCTGGCAATTATTATTTTCCAGGATCCCACTTTCTTAAGTTTACTCAACCTGAGTAATATTCTGACGCAGTCCTCAGTGCGTATTATTATCGCATTGGGTGTTGCGGGACTGATTGTTACGCAAGGGACAGACCTGTCGGCAGGGCGTCAGGTTGGCCTGGCGGCAGTGGTGGCGGCAACCTTACTGCAGTCGATGGAGAACGCCAACAAGGTATTCCCGGAAATGGCGACGATGCCGATCATCGTGGTTGTGCTGATTGTCTGCGTGATTGGCGCCGTTATCGGTCTGGTGAACGGTATCATCATCGCGTATCTGAACGTGACGCCGTTTATTACCACGTTGGGTACGATGATCATCGTCTACGGGATCAACTCCCTGTACTATGATTTTGTCGGCGCATCGCCAATTTCTGGCTTTGACAGCGGATTCTCTACCTTTGCGCAGGGCTTTATCGCGCTGGGCAGCTTCCGACTCTCTTATATCACCTTCTATGCGCTGATTGCCGTGGCCTTTGTGTGGGTGCTGTGGAACAAGACCCGCTTCGGTAAAAACATTTTTGCTATCGGCGGTAACCCAGAGGCGGCGAAAGTGTCTGGCGTGAACGTCGCGCTGAACCTGTTGATTATCTATGCGTTGTCTGGTGTGTTCTATGCCTTCGGTGGTTTGCTGGAAGCAGGACGTATCGGCTCGGCGACCAACAACCTCGGTTTTATGTATGAGCTGGATGCGATTGCGGCGTGCGTGGTTGGCGGCGTCTCGTTTAGCGGTGGGGTAGGGACCGTCTTCGGCGTGGTGACCGGTGTGATTATCTTTACCGTCATCAACTACGGGCTGACTTACATCGGCGTTAACCCATACTGGCAGTACATTATTAAGGGCGGCATCATCATCTTCGCGGTGGCGCTGGACTCACTGAAGTACGCGCGTAAGAAGTAACGATAAAACACCAAAAAGCCGGTGCAGCGCAATCTGCACCGGCTTTTTTGTCAGCGTTATAATGTTAACGCGTGCTCTTTCTCTCCGGATTTAAATTTTACTTCACCCAGGTCGATACAGGCGACCGGGCAAACGTGGCCGCACAGCAAGCATCCCACACATTTTTCCGTGTCACAGTGTGGGGTGCGGGTTTGCTCATTCCATTCCATCGCCTGATGCCCACCGTCATAGCAGGAGATGTAGCAGCGACCACAGCCCACGCATTTATCGAGATGGATGTTCGGATAGACGATGTAGCTACGGTCAAGATCTTCTGCGGGGATGATATTGGCATTGGCAAGGCCCACCATCTCCTCCAGTGAGTCAAACCCTTGATCGGCGAGGTAATGCGACAGCCCGCTGGTCATGTCCTCCACAATCCGATAACCATACTGCATGATCCCGGTGGTCACCTGCAGCGTGGCCGCGCCTAACAGTAAAAACTCAGCGGCATCCTCCCAGGTTTCAATTCCCCCGATGCCGCTAATTGGGAAATCGCGCAGTTCAGGGTGCATGCGCAGTTGCTGAATAAATCGCAGGGCGATAGGTTTAACGGCCTTGCCGGAGTAGCCGGAAATACTGGATTTACCGTTGACGACGGGCATCCCAATTTTCCGGTTCAGATCGATATTGGTGATGGATTTAACCGTATTGATGGTCGCGATACCGTCGGCACCTCCGCGTTTTGCCGCCAGCGCCACCTCGCACATATCACCAATATTTGGCGTCATTTTAGCCAGCATTGGCAGGGTAGAGCCGCGTTTAACCGCCCGACAGTATTTTTCAACCAGCTCAGGGCTTTGCCCCACATCGCTGCCCATGGCATGTGAGGTCATTTGCGGGCACGAGAAGTTACACTCGATCATATCTGCACCCGCTTCTTCAACCAGACGGGCCAGCTCCTGCCATTGCTGCTCATTTTCTCCCATGATCGACGCAATCAGGACCTTGTCCGGGTAGTCCTGCTTCAGTCGGCGGATCGCGGCCAGATTCTCCTCCAGCGGATGCTCGGCAATTTGCTCCATATTTTTGAAGCCAACAAAGCCGGTATCTTCTTTGGTCAGATGGTCAAAACGTGGGGAGACTTCATTCGCAATAAAGAAACCGATGGTTTTAAAAACAATCCCGCCCCAGCCGGTATCATAGGCTTTGGCGCACATGTCATAGCAGTTGCCCACCGGAGAAGAAGAGAGGCAGAACGGGTTGGGGAATTTGACGCCGCAAAAAGTAATAGAAAGATCTTTCGTTAACATGAGCAAGCTCCCTCTAAGTAGTGATGAATGGCCTGAGCGGCTTCTTTTCCGGTTTTCACGGCGTAAACCACCGTTTTATCGCCTTTTACAATATCGCCCGCGGCAAACAAAGCGGGATCGGCGGTTTGATAATTATCCGTATCGATAAGATTGCGCTGTGGTTTTAACGCGGCGAAATTTTCAAGCTGAGCATGCTGGCCGACGGCGAGAATAATATGTTCGGCTTCAAGCGTCAGTTCTCCCGGCAAGCGTACGTGTTTAAAAGTAACCCGATTTCCGCTAACCGCCGCAGGCGTGAAACCGTCAATAATCGATACCCCTAACGCTTGTGTGCTGCTGAACTCTTTATTGCTGGCAGGGAAATCGGACAGTTCTTCACGCGCGACACAGGTAACTGACGGACAGCCCAGCAGTTTCAACGTGCTGGCGACATCCATCGCGACATCGCCGCCGCCGATGATCAATGCGCTTTGCGCGACGGTAATATCGCCGCTGGTTTGCCGGGCTCGTTGCAGAAAATCGACGGCAATTTCAACGTGATTGGCCTTCTCAAACAGCGGTAACGTTGAACCGTAAGACATCCCTACGGTAACCAGTACGGCGCGGTATTCTGTTTTGAGTTGCTCAACGGAAAGGGCATCGCCGACTTCACAATTGCATTTGATGGTTACGCCCATCTCAACGATACGAGCAATTTCGTTATCTAAAACAGCATGTGGCAGACGAAACTCTGGAATGCCATAGCGCAACCAGCCACCAGGTTGGGCCTGCTTTTCATAGATAGTGACGTCATAGCCCAAATTGCTCAGCGTTACGCTGGCTTGTAATCCGGCCGGGCCTGCGCCAATGATGGCGATCTTGCCCTGTGTTTTTGTGGCGGGCTGATAAATTTTCATTGCGGTCTGCTGCTCAAAGTCGGTAATAAAGCGTTGCAGACGTGCAATATCAATCGGCTTATCAATGCCTGAGCGTGTACACCCGCGTTGGCACAACTTTTCGGTTGGGCATACCCGGGCGCATACTGCCCCAAGTGCATTATTTTCACGAATAGTTTCGGCTGCACCCTTAAAATTACGAAAATAAATGGAGCGAATAAATTTTCCCGGGTCAGTTTGCGCCGGACAATCCTGGCTACAGGGGGCGTCGTGACATAATAAACAGCGGGAAGCCTCTTTTATGGCTAATAATGGAGTAAAAGCAGGCGTGAGCTCATCCAGATAATTTTGTTGTGGCATATTTTCTTCCTTAATGCGTGAGTAAATTAAGGCAAACCGTTAATAACAAAATATAAAAATCGAAAGGCTATTCTTAAGGCTAAGCACTGCAGGAAGAGTATTCTGTGAAAGGATTCACAAATAGAAGAGTGATGGCGGGAAATGCTGACGGGCAGCATTAATCCCTTACTTTGAAATGGTAACCGTTATCATAATATTAGCTATTCTCAAACACTAATATAAAGATAATATCTTTATCGATAAAAAATTAAGTAAATAACCATACCGAAGGATAAACATCCGCATCCGGCATAAACCAACACATAGGACCAAAATTGCAGGGGTTCTTGATTGCGATAAGCGTATACCGGTTCGCGTGCATTTTTCTTAATTTTATCTACGGCCCCGGTGCGCCAACCTTTCCAGGCCTCACGGAAACAAAACACAGGAATGAGCAGAAAGGCCAACACGACGAAGAGGGTTTGTACATCCATGCTTATTTTCCTTGTTTCTTTTGCAATTCGAGTAATTGTTCAGGCGTAACCGCTGGATACCCCTGCGCATCGTCGGGTACCTGATGCATGGTAGGGATGGGCACCAGTGGGCCTAAAAAACGGGGTTCACGTTTAAAAATATAGAGATCGGCGAGTGCGCCAAAACGCGCGCCGAATTCGCGTACCCGCACGGTAAGCATATCTTTTGGTGAAGGTACCGCATAGCACTGGGCCTGAATGCCCATATGCAGCGCAATAAACAAGGCGCGTTCACAGTGGAATCGCTGAGTAATAATGATGAAATCGTTGGTATCGAATACCTTACGGGTACGCACGATGGAGTCGAGTGTACGGAACCCGGCGTAATCAAGCACAATGTCAGCCGGATCGACGCCTGCGGCAATCAGATCCTTACGCATCGTCATGGGTTCGTTATAGCTTTGCTGCGCGTTGTCGCCGCTCAGCAGCAGATAGTTAACCTTGCCGCTGTTATAGGCGTTCAATGCGCCCTGAATACGGTAGCGGTAATACTGGTTGATAACGCCGGTTCGATAGTATTTTGCCGTACCCAAGACCACACCGACCTGGCGGTAGGGTAAATCCTGTAATTCGTCGTAGATATAGGGGGCAGTCTTCCAGCTCATCCATCTGTCGAGTCCAAGCACAGTCAACAGCAGCAGGCCTGACAGGACTAACAGGCTGTAAAACACGCGCTTTAACATGCAGAAAACTCGTTATTTGGGTGGAATTTCAATCAGGCTACTGTACCGGAAGACGTAGCGCAAGAAACAGCAGTCTGATTGAGGGGATTTTAGTCACTGTAACCCGGTTAGCGCAGCGCCACCGGGCTTTATGATTTAACTGAGCAGCACGCGCTCAATCTTGTTGCAGCCCAGCGCGTTCAGGGTGGCGGAGGTCGCATCCCACTGGATCAACGGCGCATCGGCTTTTTCAGCCAGCACCGCGCGCTGAATGTCCGGATAGTCGTAACCGTTCAGACTCAACAGGTTTAACGCGCCTTGCAGCGGCGGGAGGGTGGGGTTAAAGGCGGCGTTTTCAGCATAGCTACCACTAAAAATGCGCCCGTCTTTACACTCGAGCGCCACGCCGCTTGGCGATTTGCTGTATGGCATATGGCATCTGTTGGCGGCGGTAATTGCCGCCTGGGTCAGCGCGTCGCCCTGCAGCGCAAAGCCGTGATCCTGGTCGTCCATCAGTAACGTTTTGATGTCGAGATCTTTTGGCCCGAACGCGTCCGGGAGATAGTCGCGCAGTGCGTGTGGTTCGCGCCCCGGCAGATGAATGCGTAAATCCAACCCGCTGTTCAGTTCATTCATAAACTGGCGGCAGTGGCCGCAAGGGGTGTAGTTAACGGTGATGGCGGCGAGGCCTTTTTCACCGCGCAGCCAGGCGTGGCTGATGGCACTTTGCTCGGCATGAACGGTTTGCTGCATTGTTGCGCCCAGGAACTCCATGTTGCCACCGAAGTACCAGGTGCCGCTAATGCCGCGAGAGATCGCGCCCACGTTGAAGTTGGAAAGCGGGGTACGTGCGCAGGCCGCAGCCAGCGGCAGCAGAGCGAATGCCAGCGCGTCTTCGTCCAGTCCCGATTCGCGTTTCAGCAAAGAGACCTGCTCAGCAGTCAGCATGGCGGGGAAATGCGTATCCGCCAGAACAGGGGCCAGGGCTGATTGCAAGTTATCCGCGAGTTGGGCAAAAGCAGTTTGAAAACGTGGATGCATGGCGATGCCTCATAACAATGTAATGGAATCGTAGTTTACGGGCCTGTTACGGCTTTATATGTGATCCAAATCTCATTGTGTGTGCAACTTATGAAACTTAAATGAAAAATGTGCAACGCATCGCAAATAAATAACCAAAAAGTGAAGGTTAGCCGACCACTGCCAGAATAACCGGGAACAGGAACGGGGCGACCAACGAGGTGATAATGCCGCAAATGACCAGCGCCAGAGAGCTAAACGCCCCTTCCTGATAATCCAGTTCTGCGCAACGCGCGGTTCCCAGGGCGTGCGAAGCGGTACCCATTGCCAGTCCTCGCGCGGCCTTCGTGCGAATGCGCATTGTATTCAGTAAAGTATGACCAAATACTGCCCCGAGAATGCCGACGAAAATGACGCACACCGCGCTGATGGCCGGAATGCCACCAATACTGCCTCCCACCGCCATAGCGATAGGTGTGGTGACCGATTTTGGCATGATTGACGCAGCAATTTCCGGTGAGGCGCCCATCAACAGGGCGATTGTTGTGCCGGTAACCATCGCCACGACGCTCCCGGCAAAGCAGATAGCGATTATCGATTTCCAGCGCGCGCGAATTTGGTGCAGCTGTTCGTATAACGGATAGGCCAGTGCGACCACGGCAGGTTGCAGTAAATCGTTCAGCACCTCGCTGCCTTTGAAATAGTGATCGTAGGGAATTCCGGTCAGCATCAGAATGGGAATAATCACCACCATCGCGACCAGCAGCGGATTCAGCAGCGGCATTTTAAAACGTGCTGCCAGCTTACGTGCGCCAAAGAACACCGCGAGAGTAAGGGGCAATGACCACCAGATATATGTCATCATTCTTTCGATCCTTTTTGGCCAACAATTTTGCGTTCACCGTGTACAAGATGCGAGCTCCAGCTCACCACGAGGAAAACAACCAGCGTACTGATGGTGCATGACACCACCACCGGGCCAAATTGTGCGCGGAGCAAATCAAAGTACTGCATGATCCCCACGCCAATCGGGACAAATAACAGGGCCATATAGCGAATCAGGACATAACAGCCGGGATTAACCCATTTTGCCGGTAATACCTGCAATGCCAGTAAGACAAACAGAATCAGCATGCCGATGATGCTGCCCGGAATCGTGATCGGCAGCAGCGAAGCGATAAAAATACCTGCATAGAGGCAGGCATAGATTAGGACGAATGCGCGCAAGTATTGCCAGATAATGTTCAGTGATTTGCTCATAATTGAAACCCTTGACGAGACTGATTCATCATACAATTAAACTTCAAAACGTGCTACCGATCACATCATGAATTCTAAGCATAGAGGAAATAGATATCTGGAACATTGCGCAAATGACCGCCTAAACCTGCGCCAGGTAATACAAAAAACGATTCAGGGCGGTGGTGGGCGTTTCATTGTTGCGCCAGAATACGCCTACGCTGCCTTTTTGTTCAATCTTCGGCAGATTCAGGATAGCCAACTGTCCCTGGGCGGCATAACGCTGTGCCAGACGCAGAGAAAGAATAGAAACCATGTCGCTACTTTGCAGCAGGTTGGTACTGACGTTTATCGACGCTGATTCAATGGTGTTTTCCGGCAGCATTACGCCATTATCGACCAGCGCGTTGTCAATGCTAATCCGAATGGGGGTGCCTGTCGGCCAGACAATCCAGCGCCAGTTAGCCAGATCGTTCCAGGTGAGCAGGGGATATTTAGCCAGCGGATGGTCGGGGCGGGCGACAAAACAGACCGGCTCGGTATAGAGCACCTGGTAATTGAGCGGTAGCTGAAGCGCCCGGCCGCCCACGCGACCAACAACGACATCCACTGAACCCGCCAGCAGATCGTGCAGTAACGGGGTCATCACTTTCTCTTCAATATTGAGATGTAAAGTGGGTAGCTCCGTAAGCAAACCCAGTATTGCTTGTGAAACGCAGTCGGTCGCCACCGGCGAGCAGCCAATCTTCAGGCTTCCCACCAGACCGCCTTGCTTGAAACGGGCAATTTCATACTGCGAACGCTCCATATCATTGATCAGGCGCTGAGCATGTTGCAGTAACAGCTTGCCACCTTCGGAAGGACGCAAGCCTTTGCTGTGACGTTCAAAGAGCGTGATGCCAATCTCATCTTCGAGCTGTGATAACCATTTGGACAATGCAGGCTGGGTGATATTCATCATCCGGGCGACGTGAGTCAAATTTCCCTGTTCCCCTAGCGCGACCAGCGTTTGCAAGTGGTGCAACTTTAGTTTCTGTGCCCAGTTAGCCATTTGCTATAACCTCCAGGTTATGCCTCTGCATGAAAAGCCATTGTACATTTCATCTCCAAACATACAAAGTCGCAACATACCTAAAACAAAACAGACATCTACTCTACCTGCACTGAGGCATTCACTATGACTCAACAACGTGATCTACAAGCACTGATCGATTCTGCCCCCGTCGGTAAGACGCAGTGGCGCGTGATTATTTGCTGTTTCCTGGTTGTCATGCTCGACGGTTTTGATACCGCGGCTATTGGTTTTATCGCACCCGATATACGCACTCACTGGCAATTGACTGCCGGAGATCTGGCGCCGCTTTTTGGCGCAGGACTGCTGGGGCTAACTGCTGGCGCGTTGCTCTGCGGCCCGTTGTCCGATCGCTTTGGCCGTAAACGGGTGATTGAGCTTTGCGTGGCGCTGTTTGGCGCGCTGAGTCTGATCTCGGCTTTTTCGCCCGATCTGCAAACGTTGGTTATTTTGCGTTTCCTTACCGGGTTAGGTCTGGGCGGCGCAATGCCTAATACCATCACTATGACGTCGGAATACCTGCCTGCCCGTCGACGTGGCGCATTGGTCACCATGATGTTCTGCGGCTTTACTCTCGGATCGGCTATGGGCGGCATCGTCAGTGCTCAACTGGTGCCGGTTATTGGTTGGCACGGCATTCTGGTGCTGGGAGGCGTTTTGCCGCTCATGCTGTTTGTCGCCCTGCTGTTTGCGTTACCGGAATCCCCGCGCTGGCAGGTTCGTCGCCAGCTACCGCAAAACGTGATTGCCAGAACTGTCAGCGCTATTACCCGGGAGCGTTATGACGATACCCATTTTTATCTCAACGAGAGTTCAGCGATTGCCAAAGGCAGTATCCGCCAGCTGTTCGTCGGGCGACAGTTGCCCATTACCCTGATGTTATGGGTGGTGTTCTTTATGAGCCTGCTGATTATTTATTTGCTCTCCAGTTGGATGCCAACGCTGCTTAACCATCGCGGAATCGACCTGCAACATGCCTCCTGGGTAACCGCGGCCTTCCAGATTGGCGGTACGTTAGGCGCGCTGGCGCTGGGCGTACTGATGGATAAATACAATCCTTTCCGCGTGCTGGCGGTGAGCTATGCACTGGGGGCGGTGTGTATCGTCATGATTGGCCTGAGCGAAAACGGTCTGTGGCTGATGGCGTTGGCGATTTTTGGCACCGGCATCGGGATTAGCGGTTCTCAGGTGGGTCTCAATGCTTTAACCGCTACCCTTTATCCGACGCAAAGCCGGGCGACGGGCGTCAGTTGGTCTAATGCCATTGGCCGCTGCGGCGCTATTGTCGGTTCGCTTTCCGGCGGCGTGATGATGGCGATGAATTTCTCATTCGATAACCTGTTTTTCATTATTGCCGTTCCGGCGGCCATCAGCGCGGTGATGCTTACGCTGCTGACGGTTGTTGTTCGCCAGTCGGCCTCTGTCCCTGACGCCTTGCCACGCGCAGGCATCGTGAATGAATAAGGAGAATCCCTATGTCTGAACTGAATCAGGATGTTAAGCACAGCCGTCAGCAGTTTTACCAGCATATTTCCGGGCAGAATCTGACCCCGCTGTGGGAGTCGCTGCATCGTCTGGTGCCGTCAACGCCGAACGCGCATTGCGCGCCTGCGTACTGGAACTATCAGGAGATCCGCCCGCTGCTGCTGGAAAGCGGCGATCTGATTGGCGCGAAAGAGGCGATTCGCCGCGTGCTGGTGCTGGAAAACCCAACGCTGCGCGGACAGTCATCAATCACGCCAACGCTGTATGCCGGGTTACAGCTGATTATGCCGGGCGAGGTTGCACCGAGCCACCGTCATAATCAGTCTGCGCTACGCTTTATTGTCGAAGGGAAAGGGGCATTTACCGCCGTCGATGGCGAGCGCACCCAGATGCATGAAGGCGATTTTATTCTGACGCCGCAATGGCGCTGGCACGATCACGGCAACCCAGGCAGCGAACCGGTAGTGTGGCTGGACGGTCTGGATCTGCCGCTGGTGAATCTGTTGGGCTGCGGCTTTGCGGAAGACTACCCGGAAGATCAGCAGCCGGTCACGCGCAAGGAAGGGGATTATTTACCGCGCTATGCGGCCAATATGCTGCCGCTGCGTCATCAAAAGGGTAATTCATCGCCCATTTTCAACTATCGCTACGATCGTAGCCGTGAAGCATTGCATGACCTGACCCGCCTGGGCGAGGCCGATGAGTGGGATGGTTACAAGATGCGCTACGTGAACCCGGTAACCGGCGGTTATCCCATGCCGTCAATGGGGACCTTCCTGCAATTGTTGCCGAAGGGCTTTTCTTCACGGATGGCGCGTACCACTGACAGCACTATCTACCATGTGGTGGAAGGAAGCGGGCGGGTCACCATCGGCAACGAAACCTTCAACTTTTCGCCAAAAGATATCTTCGTGGTACCGACCTGGCACGGTGTGTCGTTCCAGGCCAGCGAAGATACCGTTTTATTTAGTTTTTCGGACAGACCGGTTCAGGAAGCGCTGGGGTTGTTCCGTGAAGCACGTTATTAATTTGGGAGAGAGAAAATGACGCAATACGTATTCGAACCACAAGCGCCTGTTACCGTTCCGGTGGTTGGTAGTGATGAACAATTTCCCGTGCGCCGCGTTTACTGCGTGGGGCGCAACTATGCCGCACACGCGCGTGAAATGGGCTTTGACCCGGATCGCGAACCGCCGTTCTTCTTCTGTAAACCTGCCGACGCGGTGGTTCCGGTGGCGGCTGGTCAAACCCTTGAACTGCCGTACCCGTCGCAGACCGATAACTATCACTATGAGATAGAGCTGGTGGTGGCGATTGGTAAAAAGGGCAGCGATATACCGCTGGAAAAAGCGCACGAATATATCTGGGGCTATGCCACCGGTCTGGATATGACCCGTCGCGACAGGCAGATGGAGATGCGCCAGATGGGGCGTCCGTGGGAAATCGGCAAAGCGTTTGATCTCTCTGCGCCCATCGCGCCGCTGCATAAAGCCAGTGAAAGCGTAGATGTTAACAATGCGCCTATCTGGCTGCAGGTTAACGGCGACGATCATCAGCGGAGCGATATTCGCCACCTCATCTGGTCTGTGAATGAAACCATTAGCTATCTGTCCGGATTTTTCGAACTGCAGCCGGGCGATCTGATCTACACCGGTACGCCGGAAGGAGTGGGGGCGGTAGTGAAAGGCGATGTGATCACCGGCAACGTAGACGGTTTAACCCCCATCGCCGTGAAGATTGTCTGAGGTAGATGATGAAGCTGTACAGTTTCTTTAATAGCTCCGCGTCATATCGCGTGCGTATTGCGCTGGCGCTGAAGGGGCTCGATTACCAGACGGTGGGCGTCAACATTCGCATCGGTCAGCAGAACGAACTGGCCTATCGGCGGATGAATCCGCTGGGGCTGGTGCCGACGCTGGTGACCGACGACGGAGAATCGCTCGGACAGTCGCTGGCGATAACCGACTGGCTGGATGGCCACTTTCCGCAGTTGCCGCTGCTGCCTGCTGACTTCCCGATGCGCAGTCGGGTGCTGGAAATTGTCTATGCCATCGCCTGTGATATCCATCCAGTGAATAACATGCGGGTACTGCGCTACCTGAGCGACGAGTTAAAGATCAGTGAAGAGGATAAAAAACGCTGGTATGCGCACTGGATCCAGCAAGGGTTAAGCGCAGTGGAACAGATGCTGCGCCAGAGTCATTCGGGGGCGTTCTGTGTGGGTGATGCGCCGACGTTGGCGGATTGCTGCCTGATCCCGCAATGGGCGAACGCGCTACGTATGGGCTGCGATTTGAGCGCATATCCACGGTGCAAGGCGGTCTATGATGCCTGTACCCAGCTTCCGGCGTTTATCGCCGCCGCGCCCGAGAACCAACAAGACAAAATTCCAGCCTGATAAGGAGAACGACAATGGCTAAAGTGACACGCGCAATTATCGTGGGTGGTGGGATTGGCGGCGCGGCGACCGCGTTATCGCTGGCCCGTCAGGGAATCAAAGTGATGTTGCTGGAGAAAGCGCATGAGATTGGTGAAATTGGCGCGGGCATTCAGCTCGGACCAAACGCGTTCTCTGCGCTCGACAGCCTTGGTGTGGGAGAGGTTGCCCGCCAGCGCGCCGTTTTTACCGATCATATCACCATGATGGATGCGGTAAATGCGCAGGAAGTCGTGCGTATTGAAACCGGACAGGCGTTCCGCGATCACTTTGGCGGTCCTTATGCGGTTATCCATCGGGTGGATATTCATGCTTCTGTGTGGGAAGCGGCGCTGGTTCATCCCAACGTTGAGTATCGCACTTCAACTAACGTGGTTGATATTCGCCAAACCGAGGATGACGTGACGGTATTTGACGAGCATGGCAACAGCTGGACGGCGGATATTTTGGTCGGCTGTGAT
Source organism: Citrobacter sp. wls714 (assembly GCF_005281025.1). NCBI lineage: Bacteria > Pseudomonadati > Pseudomonadota > Gammaproteobacteria > Enterobacterales > Enterobacteriaceae > Citrobacter > Citrobacter sp. wls714. Next base: position 85,231 of record NZ_SZWZ01000025.1, read on the forward strand.
GGGGTGAAGTCGGTTGTCCGTCAGTCTCTGATTGGCGATGCGCCACGCGTGACCGGGCACGTGGTCTATCGCGCGGTGATTGATTGCGATGATATGCCGGAAGATTTGCGCATTAACGCGCCGGTGTTGTGGGCCGGACCGCACTGTCACCTGGTGCACTATCCGCTGCGCGGCGGCAAACAATACAATCTGGTGGTGACCTTTCATAGTCGTCAGCAGGAAGAGTGGGGCGTGAAGGATGGCAGTAAAGAGGAGGTACTTTCCTATTTTGCCGGTATTCATCCACGTCCACGGCAGATGCTGGATAAACCGACATCATGGCGGCGCTGGGCCACTGCTGACCGCGAGCCGGTAGAGAAATGGGGCACCGACCGCATTACGCTGGTGGGCGATGCCGCGCACCCGGTGGCGCAATATATGGCGCAGGGAGCCTGTATGGCGTTGGAGGATGCCGTCACGCTCGGTAAGGCGTTACAGCAGTGTGACGGCGATGCGGCTGATGCCTTTGCCCTGTATGAGTCGGTGCGCATTCCGCGTACGGCGCGGATTGTCTGGTCGACGCGCGAAATGGGCCGCGTTTATCACGCTGCGGGCGTCGAGCGCCAGGTGCGTAATCTGCTGTGGCAAGGCAAATCACAGGCGGAGTTTTATCGCGGTATGGAGTGGCTGTACGGCTGGAAAGAAGATAACTGTCTGTTGCCGCGCTGAGCCTCTTTAATCTCCCGAACGGAGGCGCTACCATAGCGCCTCTTTTTTTGCGGGTGACGATATGCGTGTTTTACTGGCGCCGATGGAAGGCGTGCTCGATTCCCTGGTGCGCGAACTGCTGACTGAAGTGAATGATTACGATCTGTGCATCACGGAGTTTGTGCGCGTGGTGGATCAGCTCCTGCCGGCAAAAGTATTTCACCGGCTCTGCCCGGAACTGCATAACAACAGCCGCACGCCATCCGGTACGCAGGTGCGCATACAGCTGTTGGGCCAGTACCCGCAGTGGCTGGCGGAGAACGCGGCCCGCGCGGTAGAACTGGGATCGTACGGTGTCGATCTGAACTGCGGTTGCCCGTCGAAGCTGGTCAACGGCAGCGGCGGTGGCGCGACGTTATTGAAAGATCCAGAACTTATCTACCGCGGCGCAAAAGCCATGCGCGAGGCGGTGCCGGACCATCTACCCGTGACGGTGAAAGTGCGCCTGGGCTGGGACAACAGCGATCGGCAGTTTGAAATTGCCGATGCCGTCCAGCAGGCTGGCGCCAGCGAACTGGCGGTGCATGGTCGTACCAAAGAGCAGGGCTATAAGGCCGAGCATATTAACTGGCAGGCGATTGGCGAAATTCGCCAGCGACTGACCATTCCGGTTATCGCGAATGGCGAAATCTGGGACTGGCAGAGCGCCCAGGATTGTATGGCCATCAGCGGATGCGATGCGGTGATGATCGGCCGTGGCGCGTTAAATATCCCGAACCTGAGCCGCGTGGTGAAGTACAACGAGCCGCGAATGCCGTGGCCTGACGTCGTGAAACTGCTGCAAAAATATACCCGTCTCGAAAAGCAGGGTGACACGGGGTTGTATCATGTGGCGCGTATTAAGCAGTGGTTAGGGTATTTGCGTAAAGAATATTCAGAGGCAACGGCACTGTTTCAGGAGGTTCGCGCGTTAAACAATTCACCGGATATCGCTCGGGCAATTCAGGCCATCAAGATTACCGCCTGACATCAGTTCTGGTACGCCGGATAAGGCGTTTACGCCGCCATCCGGCATCAGAGAGAATAATCGCCTGACATTTCTGCTATCAGGCCTGGGCTAAATGACAACATCAGAAAATCATCTTAAACACGCCGGTTACCACCAACAGTCCAATCAGAAAAATAATTAGAATAATCCACAGCAGAATTTTCATTAACTTTCCTTTTTTTGGTAAGTTCAGATTGAGTATAGGAAAGTATCAACTATTCTGCCTGGCGGTGTTGTTATGCCGGTTTACGTGCGCTCAGTAAAAACACCATTGGCCGCTCTTTTTCTTCATCCAACGCCGGGTTTTCAGCAATCTGCTGAGCTGATGGTCCCCATTCATCAATACACACAATGTCGAATCCGGCGGCAATGAGCGCGTTAATCCAGGTCGCCAGCTTACGGTGCTGTTTTTTAACGCCTTCAGCAAACCAGTTACTGATACGCTCGCCTTCTTGTTGATAATGATTAACCGGCCAGGACAGTTGCCCGGTTTTGTCTTTTATCCAGCCCTGGTTAAGCGGTGCGGTATAAATCGGGTGCTCGGCAGAGAAAACTAACATACCTCCCGGTGTTAATGCCTGGTAAATCGTTACGAATAATCGTTCAATATCGTGTAGATAATGCAGGGCAAGGGAGCTATAAGCCAGGTCGAAAGAAGCCGGTGAGAGAGTAAGTGTTTCGAGATCTTCACGGCGATAAACGATGCCATTGCCGTGAGTCATATTGTGCGCCTGGGTTAACATCTTTTGTGAGATATCCAGCCCCACGACGCTGGCGGCATGATTATCGCGCGCGTAGCGGCAAAACCAGCCATATCCGCAGCCCAAATCGAGAATGTTTTTACCCTGCAGAGCGGGGAGCATAGCTTGTATTGCTGGCCATTCCGGTGCGCCATCAAGCCCTTTTACTGAACGATCCAGCGTGGCATATCCGGCAAAGAATTCCGGGTCGTCATAAATATTCTGTGACATAAGGTTTCCATCTATAAATTATTAAAATTATTTAAACTGTGTTATTTGTGCAGTGTATATTTTTCTGATTATATATTTTTATTTCCAAAGATGTATTGCCACGCGTAACTAAAAAAGTAACAGCGACAAGTCGTACTCTCTGCGCATCTTTTCTTACCTGTATATCTCCATGAATCGTAATTCTGTTTTTGCCGCGACGGCATTGTTGCCTCTTTTTATTCTGATGGCAGGCTGTGCGCCTATGCATGATGACCGTCAGTCTCTGTCACCGCAGACCCCAGCTGTGAACGTCGATTCCGCATTACCTGCGGCATTAAAAAATGGCTGGCCGGACAGCCAATGGTGGAAGGCATACCACGATCCCCAGCTTAATGCGCTGATTGACAGCACGTTGCGAAACTCTCCTGATATGCAGGTAGCGGAACAGCGCATTCAACTGGCGGAGGCGCAGGCGAAGGCCGTTGAGGCGCAGGATGGTCCGGAGATCGATTTCTCTGCGGACGTTGAGCGTCAGAGAATGTCAGCTGAAGGGCTGATGGGACCGTTTGCCATTACCGATCCTGCCGCCGGAACGACAGGTCCGTGGTACACCAACGGGACCTTTGGTTTAACCGCCGGTTGGAATTTGGATCTGTGGGGGAAAAATCGGGCCGAAGTGACGGCGCGTATTGGGACTGTTAAAGCGCGAGAAGCTGAGCGTGAACAAACCCGCCAGCTGCTGGCGAGCGGCGTTTCACGTCTGTACTGGGAATGGCAGACGCAGGCGGCGCTGAAAAGCGTGCTGACGCAGATTAAAAATGAGCAACAGAACGTTATTAACGTCGATCGTCAACTGTATCAAAACGGCATTACCTCATCGGTGGAAGGCGTTGAGACCGATATCGATTCCAGTAAAACGGATCAGCAACTGAACGATGTTAACGGCAAAATGAAAGTGATTGAGGCGCGACTGAGCGCCCTGACTAATTCACAGTCTACCGTTCTGAAACTGCATACCAGTAAGTTACCTACCGTAGAAAGCCAGCTCCCGTCCCAGTTAGGCTATTCGCTGCTGGCCCGTCGACCGGATTTACAGGCCGCGCACTGGTATATTGAATCATCCCTGAACAGCATTGATGCGGCGAAAGCTGCGTTTTATCCTGACGTGAATTTGATGGCATTTTTACAACAGGATGCGTTACATCTGAGCGATCTGTTCCGCCATTCCGCGCAGCAGATGGGGGTCACAGCCGGACTCACGCTGCCTATTTTCGACAGCGGCAGATTGAATGCCAATCTCGATATCACCAAAGCGCAAAGCAACCTGACGGTGGCGAATTACAACAAAGCCGTGGTAGATGCGGTGAATGACGTGGCGCGAGCAGCTTCGCAGGTGGAAACACTGGCGCAGAAGAATCAGCATCAGCAGCAGATTGAACATGATGCACAGCGTGTGGTGGGACTTGCGCAGGCGCGATTTAACGCCGGTATTATTGCGGGTTCGCGGGTTAGCGAAGCAAAGATCCCGGCGTTACGTGAGCAGTGCAACGGTCTGGTACTGCAAGGCCAGTGGCTGGATGCTTCCATTCAGTTGACCAGCGCGCTGGGCGGCGGCTACCACGCGTCGTAACACTCCTGCCCGGTAGATACCGCTCTACCGGGCCGTCTTCTTGCCGCTGCGTTTTTTCAACCACCAGCGTGCGCCTACCACCAGTACAATCACCAGAACCAGCCATATCCAGTGCTTAATGTGCTGGTCGAGATTGTGCAGCCACGGCGCGATGACTTCTCCCCCCACATAACCCAGGGTGGTAAATATCAGCGCCCACACCAGCGCCCCGAGAATATTGAGCGGTAAAAAGATCTTCGGTGGCAGGTGACTGGCACCAATCAGCAAAGGGCCAATAACGCGAAAACCGTACATAAAACGCGTGCCGACCACGAACAGATAAGGACGCCGTTGGATCATCTTCTGCGCGTAATCAATTTTTGCCTGATGACGCGAAAAACGCCGCAGAATTTTGCCGCCAAAACGACGTCCGAGTAAATAGAGCAACTGATCGCCAATCATCCCGCCCAGCGCGACGGAGAGCACCACCAGCGGAAATTTAAGTACTCCCTGATGGGCCGCGACGCCACCTAACAGGGTAATGGTTTCCCCTTCAGCCAGACTGCCAATCACTAATGCGGCATAGCCGTATTGCGCAACATAATGATTTATATCCATACGATTGTATGACCTCCACCGCTTATAGCATACACCCTATGAATATTTGATGCCGGAAAAGCCGCGCCGTAGCGATCCGGTATTTTCTCTGTGTACATAAAATAATCAAAAGCTGAATTATACTTGAAGTGTTGAGGTCCGGAGCTGACAAGAAGGGGGCGGTATGAACCATGTCTGGGGGCTGTTTTCCCATCCCGATCGTGAAATGCACGTGATCAACAGCGAAAACGAAAGCGTTTCGCATCACTATACCCATCATGTACTGCTGATGGCGGCAATCCCGGTTGTTTGCGCGTTTATCGGCACCACACAAATCGGCTGGAATTTTGGCGACGGCAACATACTACAGTTATCCCTGTTGACCGGACTGGCGCTGGCCATTCTGTTTTACGGCGTGATGCTGGCGGGCGTGGCTGTCATGGGCCGGGTTATCTGGTGGATGGCGCGTAATTACCCGCAGCGGCCGTCGTTGGCGCACTGTATGGTCTTTGCCGGATATGTCGCGACTCCGCTGTTTTTAAGCGGTCTGGTCGCACTTTATCCGCTGGTCTGGCTGTGTGCGTTGGTGGGAACTATCGCGCTGTTTTACACCGGTTATTTACTCTATCTCGGTATTCCGACATTCCTGAATATCACTCGCGAGGAAGGGTTAAGTTTTTCCAGTTCCACGCTGGCTATTGGTGTGCTGGTACTTGAAGTTCTGCTGGCGATTACGGTAATCCTGTGGGGTTACGGCTATCGCTTATTCTGATCTGTAAAACTCCTCTGCGCTGCGTTGTTGACGTAAAAGTCAGCAACGCAGCATTTCGAGACGATTCTCCTGTAGCGGCAAACCTGCCGGATCGCTATGATGCCTGAGCTAGCCTGAGAAAATACTTAATCTCGGGCGGTGTGCGTTGTGACGTGCGTGAACCCTTATCAGAAATCTCATCATGCTGAAATTCCGAGTTTCATTATTAAGCCTTGCCCTGGTGCTGGCCGTTCCTTTTGCACCCCAAGCCGTGGCGAAAACGGCACCTACCGTAGCGGCTTCTCAACCTGAGATAGCGTCCGGTAGCGCGATGATTGTTGATCTGAATACCAACAAGGTTATCTATTCGAACCACCCGGATCTGGTGCGTCCGATTGCGTCGATTACCAAATTAATGACGGCGATGGTGGTGCTTGATGCGCGACTGCCGCTGGATGAAAAACTGAAAGTTGATATCAGTCAGACGCCTGAGATGAAAGGAATTTACTCTCGCGTACGGCTGAACAGTGTAATCAGCCGTAAAGACATGCTGTTACTGGCGCTGATGTCATCTGAAAACCGTGCGGCAGCCAGTCTGGCACATCATTACCCTGGCGGCTATAACGCGTTTATCAAGGCGATGAATGCGAAAGCGAAAGCGCTGGGCATGACCCATACCCGTTTTGTGGAGCCGACCGGGTTATCGATTCATAACGTCTCAACCGCGCGTGATTTAACGAAGTTACTGATTGCCAGCAAACAGTATCCGCTGATTGGTCAGCTAAGTACTACGCGTGAAGATATGGCGACGTTTGCCAATCCGGCGTATACATTGCCGTTCCGTAATACCAACCATCTGGTGTATCGCGATAACTGGAATATTCAGTTAACTAAAACCGGGTTTACCAATGCGGCGGGCCACTGTCTGGTGATGCGCACGGTGATTAATAACAAACCGGTGGCGCTGGTGGTGATGGATGCTTTTGGGAAATATACCCACTTTGCCGATGCCAGCCGTTTACGCACCTGGATTGAAACCGGCAAGGTGATGCCGGTTCCGGCGGCAGCGCTGAGCTACAAAAAGCAAAAAGCGGCGCAGATGGCGGCGGCAGGTTCAGCTACGGGTGAACAAACCGCGCAGAACGATTAAACCGTAGGCCGGGCAAGCGAAGCGCCCCCGGCAACGTGCCCGATGGCGCTTACGCTTATCGGGCCTACGACTCTTTCCAGAACTTCTGCTTACTCGTTTTCCCAATACCCGGGTTCATACTGTTGGTTGGGTCATTCTCGCGGTAAAAGCGGGTCAAGGTTTCTGGCGCCTGGTATAGGTGTCCGACGTTATGCTCCGCCGGATACTGTGCCCCACGCTCGCGCAGTAACTCCAGCATCTGCTCTTTTAGCGCATGAGCATCCACGCCTTTTTTGACGATGTAATCCTGATGGAATACATAGCACATAAAGTGACCGTAATAGAGCTTATGCACCAGTTGGCTGTCGATTTCTGGCGGCAGATGTTCATACCATTCGGTGTCATTACGACGCAGCGCGATATCCAGCGCCAGAATATCTTCTACTTCATCCGCATGAACGGCCTGGTAACGAATAGCCGCGCCAGCCGCCGCAAAGCGGTGCAGGAACGCCTTACTGCCTTCTTCCGGCGTACAGGCAAAGAAGTCGCCCTCTGCCGTTTTGAAAAACTCATTTAGCCAGTTTTGCGCTTCAGCCACGCCGCCACCGGCCATTTTTAACAGCAGGTGATGCTCATATTTGTCGCGCCAGCTTTTCATACGCGCCGGTAAGTGGCTGGGGAATAAATGGCCAAACTTCTGCATCGCCCGGTCGGTGAAGTGCGGACGGAAAAATTTCACTTTTTCCAGCATCGCATCGGTGCGGCCTTTCAGGGTGAAGAAAAACGGCATTTTGTCGGTGCCGAGTTTGTCTATCATCAGGAACGTATCTTTGCCGTACTGTTCTGCAATATCGTAAATATCGCGATGCATATATTCACCGGCAACCGGCAGATGCTCAAACTTCGCCAGAATATGACGGCGGATCTCCGTCAGCACCTCTGGCTGGTTGGTGCCGATATAAAAGACTTGCTGATTTTTTTCGGCTTCGAAAGTGTCCAGACGCACGGCGAAAACCGCGAGCTTTCCGGCACAACCGGACGATTCAAACAAGCGGTCCGGGTCGGCGTTATAGCGTGCGGGCGTATCCGCCTCAATATCTCTGACGCGGGTCACGTAGTCGTGATCGTGCGCATGACGTCCGTCGTGGCGAACATCGTCATCTTTGATACGCTCGTCATCGAGTTTGCTGAGGATCTGCTCCGGGGTTTGGCCAAGCTCGATGCCCAAATGGTTAACCAGCTGTAATTTGCCCTGTTCATCAATACGCGCAAACAGCGACATCTCCGTGTAGGCCGGGCCTCGTTGCACCAGCGAGCCGCCGGAGTTGTTACAAATGCCGCCAATCACGGAAGCGCCGATACAGGATGAACCGATCACTGAATGCGGCTCACGACCAAAAGGTTTGAGCGCTTTTTCCAGCGAATAAAGCGTTGTTCCTGGCCAGGCGAGCACCTGTTCGCCTTTGCCGATGACGTGCAGTTTATCAAGACGCAGGGTGCTGATAATAACAATTTCACGGTCGTAATCATTGCCGCTTGGCGTAGAGCCTTCGGTCAGGCCGGTATTGGCGGCCTGCATCAGAATGATTTTGTCTGCGGCGACGCAGGCGTTCAGGACGCGCCACAATTCTAAAAGCGAGCCCGGAAAAACGACGGCGAGTGCATCGCCCTGGCCGGAGCGAAATCCCTTGCGATAGCGGGCGGTTTTAGCGGGTTCAGTGAGCAGGTGCGAATGACCCACCAGGCGGGTCAGTTCATTCAGGAAAGCTTTATTATCTGTTGTAATGGAAGACATTCTCCACTCCTTGTGGTGGGACTCAATATCAGGAACAAGCATAGCGCTTTGTATGACAATACGCTTTCTCATTCATATTGTCTCTGGCTTGTCTTTCATTGATTCACGCTGGTTTTGAAAATTAGGAGAATAACCTTAGCTTTCTTTAGCGCTCCCGTTTAGTCTTACGGCAAATTGCGGTTTTTGTTATATTTTCGCTGATGCGTCAGGAAAAAATAAAGAGAGAATCAACATGAAATGGCTATGTTCTGTAGGTGTTGCGGTGAGTCTGGCGGTGCAACCCGCGCTGGCGGACACTCTGTTTGGTAACCATCCGCTAACGCCAGAAGCGCGGGATGCATTTGTTACCGATTTACTCAAACAGATGACCGTGGATGAGAAAATTGGTCAATTACGCTTAATCAGCGTCGGGCCTGATAATCCGAAGGAAGCCATCCGCGAGATGATCAAAGACGGGCAGGTTGGGGCAATTTTTAACACCGTCACACGCCAGGATATCCGCAAAATGCAGGATCAGGTGATGGAACTCAGCCGCCTGAAAATTCCTCTCTTTTTTGCCTACGACGTATTGCACGGCCAGCGTACCGTGTTCCCGATAAGCCTCGGTCTGGCGTCCTCCTTTAATCTCGATGCGGTCAGAACCGTCGGTCGCGTTTCAGCGTATGAAGCTGCCGATGATGGCCTGAACATGACCTGGGCGCCGATGGTTGATGTCTCCCGCGATCCGCGCTGGGGCCGGGCATCGGAAGGGTTTGGCGAAGACACGTATTTGACCGCCACGATGGGTAAAACCATGGTGGAAGCGATGCAGGGGAAAAGCCCTGCCGATCGCTATTCGGTGATGACCAGCGTCAAGCACTTCGCCGCTTATGGCGCGGTAGAGGGCGGGAAAGAGTACAACACCGTCGATATGAGCCCGCAGCGTCTGTTTAATGACTACATGCCGCCGTACAAAGCCGGGCTGGATGCCGGTAGCGGCGCGGTGATGGTAGGACTTAATTCGCTTAACGGTACGCCGGCGACGTCGGATGCCTGGCTGTTGAAAGACGTGCTGCGCGATGAGTGGGGCTTTAAAGGCATCACCGTTTCCGATCACGGCGCGATTAAGGAACTGATTAAGCACGGCACCGCCTCCGATCCTGAGGATGCGGTACGCGTGGCTATCAAGTCCGGTATCAACATGAGTATGAGCGATGAGTATTACAGCAAATACCTGCCGGGGCTGATTAAATCAGGCAAAGTGACAATGGCGGAGCTTGACGACGCTGCTCGTCACGTGCTGAACGTGAAATATGATATGGGGCTGTTTAACGATCCGTACAGCCATCTGGGAGCCAAAGAATCTGATCCGGTGGATACCAACGCCGAAAGCCGCCTGCACCGTAAAGAAGCGCGTGAAGTGGCGCGTGAAAGCCTGGTGCTGCTGAAAAACCGCCTCGACACGCTGCCGCTGAAAAAATCCGCCACCGTGGCGGTTGTCGGGCCACTGGCCGACAGCAAGCGTGATGTGATGGGCAGTTGGTCCGCAGCCGGGGTTGCCGATCAGTCGGTCACGGTGCTGACAGGGATTAAAAATGCCATTGGCGAGCAGGGTAAAGTGGTATACGCCAAAGGGGCGAATATCACCAACGATAAAGGCATTGTCGACTTCCTGAACCTGTATGAAGAGGCGGTGAAAGTTGACCCGCGCTCGCCGCAGGCGATGATTGATGAAGCCGTTAATGCGGCGAAACAGTCTGATGTGGTGGTTGCGGTGGTCGGTGAGGCACAGGGAATGGCACATGAAGCCTCCAGCCGTACGGACATTACTATTCCGCAGAGCCAACGTGACCTGATTGCCGCGCTAAAAGCAACGGGTAAACCGCTGGTGCTGGTGCTGATGAACGGACGTCCGCTGGCGCTGGTTAAGGAAGATCAACAAGCTGATGCGATCCTCGAAACCTGGTTTGCCGGGACGGAAGGCGGTAACGCCATCGCCGATGTTTTGTTTGGCGATTACAACCCATCAGGCAAGCTGCCGATGTCTTTCCCACGCTCTGTCGGACAGATCCCGGTCTATTACAGCCATCTCAATACCGGTCGTCCGTATAACGCCGATAAGCCGAATAAGTACACCTCGCGTTATTTTGACGAAGCAAACGGTCCGTTGTATCCCTTTGGCTATGGCCTGAGCTACACCACCTTTACCGTTTCGGATGTGAAACTCTCTGCACCGACGATGAAACGTGACGGGACAGTGACGGCCAGCGTCCAGGTGACCAACACCGGCAAGCGCGAAGGTGCGACGGTGATTCAGATGTATTTGCAGGATGTGACCGCTTCAATGAGCCGTCCGGTAAAACAGCTGAAAGGCTTTGAGAAAGTGAATCTTAAACCGGGTGAAACGCAGACCGTCAGCTTCCCGATTGATATCGAAGCGCTGAAATTCTGGAACCAGCGTATGAAATACGATGCTGAACCGGGTAAATTTAACGTCTTTATCGGCGTGGATTCCGCCAGAGTGAAGCAGGGTGAATTTGAACTGCTGTAGTTGATGAAGAAAGCCACGCATCATGCCTGATGGCGCAATGCTTATCTGGTCTATGAAATAACGCTATCCGGCAAATTCACCTTGGGTTTGCCGGATTTTTTTATCGCCTTACTGCTAATTACTCTCAGTGTTACTACCCAATTGCCAGGTTAAGGCCTGATTTTTCGACTATGCTTTTTCCTCAAGTCTCTGAAAAGGGCCGCAAAAGGATGAGGAGCACAGCATGATAATCTCAAAGTTTGGGGTAGGGTCGTTGGCATTGTTAGCCGCGATAAGTATGCCCTTGCAGGCCGCGTCGCCCGTTACGGTTGGGTCAAAAATTGATACCGAAGGGGCGCTGCTCGGCAACATTATTTTGCAGGTGCTCGAAAGCCATGGCGTGAAAACCGTCAATAAGGTGCAACTGGGGACTACGCCAGTGGTACGTGGCGCGATTACATCCGGCGAGCTGGATATCTACCCGGAATATACCGGCAATGGCGCCTTCTTCTTTAAAGATGAGAATGATCCGGCGTGGAAAAATGCGCAGGCTGGTTTCGACAAAGTGAAAAAGCTGGACGCAGAGAAAAATAAACTGGTCTGGCTAACGCCTGCGCCCGCCAACAATACCTGGACCATTGCGGTCCGCCAGGATGTCGCCGAAAAGAATAAACTGGTTTCGCTTGCAGATTTAGGGCGCTACCTGAAAGAGGGGGGCACCTTCAAACTGGCCGCCTCTGCGGAGTTTATCGAGCGTGCGGACGCGCTGCCCGCGTTTGAAAAAGCCTATGATTTTAAACTGAATCAGAATCAGCTTTTATCACTGGCCGGGGGGGATACCGCCGTGACGATTAAAGCCGCAGCGCAGCAAACCTCCGGCGTCAATGCCGCGATGGCCTACGGCACCGATGGTCCGGTCGCCGCGCTGGGGCTGCAAACGCTAAGCGATCCGCAAGGCGTTCAGCCGATTTATGCGCCTGCGCCAGTGGTACGTGAGTCGGTACTCAAGGCCTATCCGAAAATGGAAGAATGGCTGCAGCCTGTTTTTGCCAGTCTGGATGAAAAAACGCTCCAGCAGCTTAACGCCAGTATTGCCGTAGAGGGTCTGGATGCAAAAAAAGTTGCAGCAGATTATCTGAAGCAAAAAGGATGGGTTAAGTAACGGAATTTACGGCGGGTGGGTGTTTTGTCCAATATCTCGGTTAATCGGGTGCTGTTGCTGCTGGTTCTTCTTACCTTCGCAGCAGCTGCGCTTCCTTTCATTAGTTATGCCCCCAATCGCCTGGTTTCCGGCGAAGGTCGTCAACTCTGGGATATCAGGCCCGACATGGCGTGGGGACTGGCGGTGGCATGTTTGCTACTGTTTCTTCTGTGCTTTGTGTCGGGCAAATCCGGCAATATATTGACGCTTGTTATCAGCCAGTTGTTGGTGATTGCGGCGCTGGTAACTGCAGGTACAACGGCAACGTATCTGGCGCAGACGGGCAGTACGCTGGCCAGAACCAGTCTTGGCTCCGGGTTCTGGCTGGGTCTCGGATTCATGTTGCTGGCTGCCAGTGACGCCATTCGGCGCATCACCCGTCAGATGTTGTGGCGATGGGTGCTGCATGCGCAACTTTTTGTTATGCCGATAGTGTTATTACTGTCCGGCACGTTTAACGATCTTTCCCTGCTTAAAGAGTATGCCAACCGCCAGGATGTCTTTAACGACGCACTGGCGCAGCATCTGACTATTCTGTTCGGCACCGTCATACCCGCGCTATTCCTTGGTGTGCCGCTGGGCGTTTGGTGCTCTTTTTCTGACTCGCGTCAGGGACCGGTTTTCGCCGTACTGAACATTATCCAGACCATCCCCTCGGTGGCCTTGTTTGGCCTGTTGATTGCGCCACTTGCTGGGCTGGTTAAGCATTTTCCCTCGTTAAGCTCACTCGGCGTTGCGGGAACCGGCCTGACACCCGCGCTTATTGCGTTGGTACTGTACGCGCTCTTACCGTTGGTACATGGCGTCGTGGCTGGACTGAATCAGGTTCCAGTGGATGTACTGGAAAGCGCCCGGGCGATGGGGATGAGCGCGCGTCAACGGTTTATCTCGGTGCAGTTGCCGCTGGCGCTGCCTGTCTTCTTGCGCAGTCTGCGGGTGGTGATGATCCAGACGGTAGGGATGGCGGTGATTGCCGCGCTGATCGGCGCCGGGGGCTTTGGCGCGCTGGTCTTTCAGGGATTGCTTAGTAGCGCCGTTGATTTAGTGCTGCTGGGCGTGATCCCGGTAGTTGTGCTGGCAGTGTTGATTGATGCGCTGTTTGATTTAGGGCTAGCGCTGCTGAAGGGAACGAATAATGATTGAATTTAGTCATGTCAGTAAAACCTACGGTCAGCAAAAAGCCGTCGACGACCTTAATCTGCATTTGGCGGAGGGGAGCTTTTCGGTGCTGATTGGCACGTCGGGTTCCGGAAAATCCACCACACTGAAGATGATCAACCGACTGGTCGAGCATGACAGCGGGCAGATTCGTTTTGCGGGGGAGGAGATCCGCAGTCTGCCGGTACTGGAGTTAAGGCGGCGTATGGGGTACGCGATCCAGTCTATCGGTTTGTTCCCGCACTGGACCGTCGCGCAGAACATCGCCACCGTGCCGCAATTACAAAAGTGGTCGCGCTCGCGTATTGATGATCGAACAGATGAACTTATGGCGCTGTTGGGGCTGGAGGCGAGTTTGCGTCACCGTTACCCACATCAGCTTTCCGGTGGGCAGCAGCAGCGGGTTGGGGTTGCGCGCGCCCTGGCGGCAGATCCACAGGTGCTATTGATGGATGAGCCTTTTGGCGCGCTGGATCCTGTCACCCGCGGTGCGTTGCAGCAGGAGATGACCCGTATTCATCGTCTGCTGGGGCGTACCATCGTATTAGTGACGCATGATATCGACGAGGCGCTGAGGTTGGCGGAACATCTGGTCCTGATGGACGCGGGGAAGGTCGTGCAGCAAGGGACGCCGCTATCGATGCTGACTGCGCCAGCGAACGATTTCGTACAAACGTTCTTTGGCCGCAGCGAACTGGGCGTGCGGTTACTGTCGCTGCGTACGGTAGGTGATTTTATCCGTCGCGGCGAACATTCAGACGGTGAGCCGCTGGTGGCTGAAATGACGCTGCGTGATGCGCTGTCGATGTTTGTGGCGCGGGGGTGCGATGTCCTGCCGGTTGTGACGCCGCAGGGCGTGTCCTGCGGTACGCTTCACTTTCGCGATCTGCTTTCGGAGATGCCGCCCCGTGAAACGTCTTACTGATCCACTGCTGTGGCTGGTTGTCCTGTTCCTGATCCTGTTGGTCGGGTTACCGCACAGTCAGGCCCTGTTTAGTTCGCTGTTTCCTGAGTTGCCGCGCCCCGTGTATCAGCAGGAAAGTTTTACGGCGCTGGCGCTGAGTCATTTTGCGCTGGTAGGAATATCGAGTCTTATCGCCGTACTCATCGGCACCGGTGCCGGGATTGCGGTAACCCGGCCCTGGGGGGCAGAGTTCAGGCCGATGGTGGAAACTATCGCCGCCGTGGGGCAGACTTTTCCCCCGGTCGCGGTGCTGGCGATTGCCGTGCCGGTGATGGGATTTGGTCTTGAGCCGGCGGTTATCGCGCTGATCCTGTATGGCGTGTTACCGATCCTACAGGCAACCCTGGCGGGGCTGGGAGGCATCTCTGCCAGCGTGATGGATATCGCCAGCGGGATGGGGATGAGTCGCTGGCAGCGTCTGCGTAAAGTGGAGTTGCCGCTGGCGGCACCGGTTATTCTGGCGGGGATCCGCACGTCGGTGATCATTAATATCGGCACCGCAACGATAGCCTCAACCGTCGGGGCGAATACGCTGGGTACGCCGATAATTATCGGACTTAGCGGATTCAATACCGCGTATGTGATTCAGGGGGCGTTGCTGGTCGCGTTGGCGGCAGTGATTGTCGATCGCGGATTTGAGCGATTAGCGAGCTACCTTACCCGGCACGTAAAATGAATGTGTAGCCTGCCAGCATGACGCCGCCGATACCGCCGATAGCCATCAGCAGGAAGAGGGTTATTACACCGATTTTAGCTGCGCTCATTGTGCACTCCTTATGTGAATCTAAGGATTGTACACTTTTGTTAATAGAATATTAAATACCGAGTGGATAAATATCGTGACCTAACGCGCGCCATTCACTCAACTGCTGTTGCTGAGCGGGTGTTTGGTTCTCGCCGCACCAGACAAGTAAGGTTCGCCCTTCGAACATTTCCGGTCGTAGTTGGTTCAGTGAATGGGCCAGAACGTCAACGCGCCATCCCTGCTGACTGGCAACCCAACCCTCCAGCCATAAGCGGGTGGTATCGTGAATATTCCAGCCGACAACCAGCGCATCTTTACCCTGTTTCTTGCGTGCTGAGGCCAGACAAATTGCGATGTAGTTGATGAGGACGCCGTCGAGGATCCCGAGTAACGCCTGGAGGATCGGCTGCTGACACTGCAGACGGCGGCGTAACGGTGTGAACAAATGGGTGTTGAGCGTTTGCGCAGGATAATCCTGGCCACGCTCTTTGATCCACATTCTCAGACTATGCAAATTATTGCTTTGCAAATAGCTTAATAGCGTCTCTTGCTGTTCACGCCAGCCGTTATGCACATCAATGTTCTCATTGCTGAGCAACATTTTCACCTTACTGACCTGAACGCCGTTGTTTATCCAGCGTTTTATCTCACGGATCCTGTCGATATCCGCGTCGTTAAACAGACGATGACCGCCGTCTGTCCGCTGCGGTTTGAGTAATCCGTAACGCCTCTGCCACGCGCGTAAAGTGACAGGGTTGATATCACAAAGCAAAGCCACTTCACCGATTGTGTAAAGCGCCATCGTCGTCTCACTCTTGCTCGCGAGGTCCCAGTTTTACTTTAGACGCTCTTTTGCGAACCAGGTAGTTTTGTCTGTTTTTTGATCAATGAATGGTTGGGTTTGTCGTCATGCTCGCGCTTTCGAGTGATCGTTCTCACAAATTCCTGTTTTTTTGCAACACTTCAAAGAAAGTTACGCGCAGCCCATGTATGTTACGCGCTTTTAAGTGATGTGTGGTTGGCGCGTATGTACGAGTTTAATCTGGTGTTGCTGCTGCTTCAGCAGATGTGCGTGTTTCTCGTTATCGCGTGGCTGATGAGCAAAACGCGTTTGTTTATCCCGCTGATGCAGGTCACTATCCGTCTCCCGCACAAACTGCTTTGCTATGTCACCTTTTCCATTTTCTGCATTTTGGGCACCTATTTCGGGCTGCACATTGATGACTCTATTGCTAATACGCGTGCTATCGGCGCGGTGATGGGCGGACTGCTCGGCGGTCCCGTAGTCGGTGGTTTAGTCGGTCTTACCGGTGGCTTGCACCGTTATTCAATGGGCGGTATGACGGCGCTAAGCTGCATGATTTCGACCATTGTGGAAGGTTTACTCGGCGGGCTGGTGCACAGCGTGCTCACCCGTCGTGGTCGTACCGATAAAGTCTTTAGCCCACTGACGGCGGGTGCCATCACCTTTGTGGCTGAACTGGTACAGATGCTGATTATCTTATTAATTGCTCGTCCGTTTGATGATGCGTTTCGGTTGGTCAGCAATATTGCCGCGCCGATGATGGTCACCAATACCGTGGGCGCAGCCCTGTTTATGCGTATTTTGCTCGATAAACGAGCGATGTTTGAAAAATACACCTCCGCTTTTTCCGCTACTGCGCTCAAAGTTGCCGCCTCTACGGAAGGTATTTTGCGTCAGGGGTTCAACGAGGTTAACAGCATGAAGGTGGCTCAGGTGCTGTACGAAGAGCTGGATATCGGCGCGGTGGCGATTACCGATCGTGAGAAGCTGCTGGCATTTACCGGCATTGGTGACGATCACCACCTGCCTGGTAAACCGATTTCGTCGTCGTACACTCTACGGGCAATAGAAACCGGAGAGGTGGTGTATGCCGACGGGAATGAAGTCCCATACCGTTGTTCTTTGCATCCGCAATGCAAATTAGGCTCGACGCTGGTGATTCCGCTGCGGGGTGAAAACCAGCGGGTGATGGGGACCATCAAACTGTATGAGGCTAAAAACCGCCTCTTTAGCTCGATCAACCGCACGTTGGGGGAGGGGATCGCTCAGCTACTTTCGGCGCAAATACTGGCTGGACAGTACGAGCGGCAAAAAGCAATGCTTACGCAGTCAGAAATAAAACTCCTGCATGCCCAGGTGAATCCTCATTTTCTGTTCAATGCGCTCAATACCATCAAAGCCGTGATCCGCCGTGATAGCGAGCAGGCCAGTCAACTGGTGCAGTATCTGTCGACCTTCTTTCGCAAAAACTTAAAGCGTCCGTCGGAGATTGTCACACTGGCCGATGAAATTGAGCACGTGAACGCCTATTTGCAAATTGAAAAGGCGCGATTCCAGTCGCGGCTGCAGGTGACCTTAACGGTGCCTGATGAACTTTCGTATCAGCAATTACCGGCTTTTACCCTGCAGCCCATCGTGGAGAATGCCATTAAGCACGGTACCTCTCAGTTACTGGATACCGGAGAGGTGTCGATTACCGCCCGTCGCGAAGGGCAGTATCTGATGCTTGATATTGAAGATAATGCCGGACTGTATCAGCCAACGTCTGAGGCCAGCGGGTTGGGTATGAATCTGGTCGATAAACGACTGCGCGAGCGGTTTGGCGATGATTTTGGCATCAGCGTAGCGTGTGAACCTGACCGCTTTACCCGAATCACATTACGACTTCCTCTGGAGGAACAGGCATGATCAAAGTGCTGATTGTCGATGACGAACCGTTAGCGCGGGAGAATCTGCGGATCCTGTTGCAGGAGCAAAGCGACATCGAGATTGTCGGGGAATGTTCGAACGCGGTGGAAGCCATCGGCGCGGTACATAAACTGCGCCCGGATGTCCTGTTTCTCGATATTCAGATGCCGCGTATCAGCGGCCTGGAAATGGTCGGTATGCTTGATCCTGAGCATCGCCCGTACATTGTTTTCCTGACCGCCTTTGATGAGTATGCGGTTAAAGCCTTTGAAGAACACGCGTTTGATTATCTGCTTAAGCCGATTGAAGAGGCGCGGCTGGAAAAAACGCTGAGCCGTTTGCGTCAGGAACGTACGAAGCAGGATGTATCGCTACTGCCCGAGCATCAGCAGGCGCTGAAGTTTATTCCGTGCAGCGGTCATAGCCGTATTTATTTGCTGCAAATGGATGATGTAGCGTTTATCAGTAGTCGTATGAGCGGCGTGTATGTCACCAGTAGCGATGGTAAAGAGGGGTTTACAGAGTTGACGCTCAGAACGCTGGAAAGTCGTACGCCACTACTGCGATGCCACCGCCAATATCTGGTGAATTTAGCGCAGTTGCAGGAAATCCGGCTGGAAGATAATGGCCAGGCCGAGCTGATTTTGCGTAACGGGCTGACCGTTCCGGTGAGCCGTCGTTATCTTAAAAGTCTAAAAGAGGCGATTGGACTGTAAAACTGATACACTGCGCGCCATTGCATCACCGACTGTTGAAGGCTCTATGCTAAGTAACGATATTCTTCGTAGCCTGCGCTACACCCTGAAAGCGAACAATAACGACATGGTGCGTATTCTTGCGCTTGCTGACATGGAATCCACCTCTGCGGGTTTTGATACCTGGATGACAAAAGAAGATGAAGATGGGTTTGTGCGCTGCCCGGATATCATTCTTTCCGGTTTTTTAAACGGTCTGATTTATCATCTGCGCGGGAAAGATGATTCAGCGCCGGAACTGGCGCTTGAGCGTCGTGTTAATAACAATACGGTGCTGAAAAAGCTGCGTATCGCCTTTTCGCTGAAAACCGATGATATTCTGGCCATTATGACCGAGCAGAAATTTCGCGTGTCGATGCCGGAAATTACCGCCATGATGCGCGCGCCGGATCATAAAAACTATCGCGAATGTGGCGATCAGTTCCTGCGTTATTTCCTGCGCGGTTTGACCTCACGCGTACATAGCGCGAAAGCATAACGAAAAAAACGGGCGACCACGATTAAAATCGGGTCGCCGGTCGTTTATTTCACTTCTTTAAAACCCGCCGCTTCCATTACCGTTTGCATTTGCTTCATGCTGATGTTTTTATCGGCATTCTCAGATAGCTTCATCCCGGAGATGGCCTGCAACGATTTTATATCGACCTTTTCCATATCGATAGTGACATTTTCTTGCGCGTAGGTGTCTGTATAGGTGAGCTTTTCTTCAATGCCCGGAATATTATGATATTTAGCGCTTAAGGCGTCGAAGACTTTTGCTGCTTCTTCTTTATTGCTGGCGCCGACAGACGCATAGCTGATTTTGCTTTCAGAAATTTGTTTCAGAACCTTATCGCCCTTATAGGTGTAAGAGACGGTAATATCCGAGCCGTTAAGGTTGGCATTGAATGTTTTCGTCTCTTCTTTATCACCACAACCCGCGAGGGAAAAAACCAGAACAGATGCCGCGGCGAGTGAAAGTAATTTTTGTAACGCTTTCATGTAAAACTCCATTTCATGAATATTGGATGCAAAATAATAGAGCCTGTGAATTTAATGGGCCCGTACGACCTTAATAGCAAAGCAGTATAGAATAAATCTAATCGTGATAACTGAGCAGTCCGAAAATGGAGTGATATGACGAGCTTAAGATTAGGGGAAAAGCTAACGCAAAAAAAAGCGCTGCCATTGCAGCGCTTGATATATCTTACTTCACCTGTTGGCCAGGTTTTGCACCTTCGTCCGGGCTTAACAGGAAGATATCTTTCCCGCCAGGACCTGCCGCCATTACCATACCTTCGGAAATACCGAAGCGCATTTTACGCGGTGCCAGGTTGGCAACCATAATGGTCTGGCGTCCAATCAGGACCTGCGGATCCGGATAAGCAGAACGAATACCGGAGAAGACGTTACGCTTCTCGCCACCGAGATCCAGCGTCAGACGCAGCAGTTTGTCAGAACCGTCTACGAACTCAGCGTTTTCAATCAACGCGACGCGCAGGTCAACTTTGGCGAAATCGTCAAAGGTGATGGTTTCCTGAATCGGATCGTCCGCCAGCGGGCCGGTAACCGGTGCGGCCGCGGCTTTCACCTCTTCTTTAGACGCTTCAACCAGCGCTTCAACTTGCTTCATGTCGATGCGATTGTATAGCGCCTTAAAGGTGTTGACCTTGTGACCGAGCAGCGGCTGCTCGATAGCATCCCAGTTCAGTTCGCTGTTCAGGAAGGCTTCAACGCGTTCAGCCAGCGTCGGCAGTACCGGTTTCAGGTAAGTCATCAGAACGCGGAACAGGTTGATGCCCATTGAGCAAATTGCCTGCAGGTCCGCATCGCGGCCTTCCTGTTTAGCCACAACCCACGGGGCCTGTTCGTCAACGTAGCGGTTTGCCACGTCGGCCAGCGCCATGATTTCACGGATAGCTTTACCGAATTCACGGCTTTCCCACGCTTCGCCAATGACTGCAGCGGCATCGGTGAAGGTTTTATACAGTGCCGGGTCGGCCAGTTCAGCCGCCAGCACGCCGTCGAAACGCTTGGCGATAAAGCCAGCGTTACGGGAGGCCAGGTTGACCACTTTGTTGACGATGTCGGCATTAACGCGCTGGACAAAGTCTTCCAGGTTCAGGTCGATGTCATCAATACGTGAAGAGAGCTTCGCCGTGTAGTAGTAACGCAGGCTGTCGGCGTCGAAGTGCTTCAGCCAGGTGCTGGCCTTAATAAAGGTGCCGCGAGATTTGGACATCTTCGCGCCGTTCACCGTCACATAACCGTGTACGAACAGGTTGGTCGGCTTACGGAAGTTGCTGCCTTCCAGCATGGCAGGCCAGAACAGGCTGTGGAAGTAGACGATGTCCTTGCCGATGAAATGATACAGCTCGGCGTCGGAGTCTTTTTTCCAGTACTCATCAAAACTGGTCGTGTCGCCGCGCTTGTCGCACAGATTTTTGAACGATCCCATATAGCCAATTGGCGCATCCAGCCAGACGTAGAAGTACTTGCCAGGCGCATTCGGGATTTCAAAACCGAAGTACGGTGAGTCGCGGGAAATATCCCACTGCTGCAGGCCAGATTCAAACCATTCCTGCATTTTGTTGGCGACCTGCTCCTGCAACGCGCCGCTGCGCGTCCACGCCTGCAGCATTTCGCTGAACGATGGCAGGTCAAAGAAGAAGTGTTCTGAGTCACGCATCACCGGTGTTGCGCCGGAAACGACGGATTTCGGCTCGATAAGTTCGGTCGGGCTGTAGGTTGCGCCGCAGACTTCACAGTTATCGCCGTACTGATCCGGAGACTTACATTTCGGACAGGTGCCTTTAACGAAACGGTCAGGCAGGAACATGCCTTTTTCCGGATCGTACAGTTGGGAGATAGTGCGGTTTTTAATAAAACCGTTCTCCTTCAGGCGTGTGTAAATCAGCTCAGACAGCTCACGGTTCTCTTCGCTATGCGTAGAGTGGTAGTTGTCGTAGCTGATGTCAAAACCTGCAAAATCAGTCTGATGCTCCTGACTCATTTCACCGATCATCTGCTCTGGCGTGATCCCAAGTTGCTGTGCTTTCAGCATGATTGGCGTACCGTGGGCGTCGTCCGCGCAGATGAAGTTTACCTGGTGGCCGCGCATTCGCTGGTAACGGACCCAGACATCAGCCTGGATGTGCTCCAGCATATGGCCGAGGTGGATAGAGCCGTTGGCGTACGGCAGCGCGCACGTTACCAGAATTTTCTTCGCGACTTGAGTCATAGTGGGCAATTACTTCTTTTGTAGTGAAAAGGGCTTTGATAGTACCAAAATGGTAATTACTGCGCCAAGCGATAAGGGCATTTATACGTAAATGAATAATTGTTGCGGTTGGAGTAAACTACCTGGTGACTATTGTATTTTCAGAACAACAAAAAGGAGTCGGGATGAACTCACAATCCCAGGCCAAATCACCAGAAACCCTGCGCGCGATGGTCGCCGGGACGCTGGCGAATTTTCAGCATTCAACCCTGAAGCATAATCTGACGACGCTTAAAGCGTTGCACCACGTCGCCTGGATGGATGACACGTTGCACGTCGAGCTGGTCATGCCCTTCGTCTGGCATAGTGCGTTTGAAGCATTAAAAGAGCAATGCAGTGCCGATCTGCTGCGTATTACCGGCGCGAAGGCGATTGACTGGAAGTTGTCGCATAACATCGCGACGCTGAAGCGCGTGAAAAACCAGCCGGGTATTAATGGTGTGAAGAACATCATTGCCGTTAGCTCGGGCAAAGGTGGCGTAGGAAAATCCTCGACCGCGGTGAACCTGGCGCTGGCGCTGGCTGCGGAAGGGGCGAAGGTGGGCATTCTTGACGCCGATATTTATGGCCCGTCCATCCCGACGATGCTCGGTGCGGAAAACCAGCGTCCAACTTCGCCGGACGGCACTCATATGGCGCCGATTATGTCTCACGGTCTGGCGACCAACTCCATTGGCTATCTGGTCACTGACGATAACGCCATGGTGTGGCGCGGCCCGATGGCCAGTAAAGCGCTGTTGCAGATGCTGCAGGAAACCTTATGGCCGGATCTTGATTATCTGGTACTGGATATGCCGCCAGGCACCGGTGACATCCAGCTGACGCTGGCGCAGAACATTCCGGTAACAGGGGCGGTTGTAGTGACCACGCCGCAGGATATTGCGCTGATCGATGCGAAAAAAGGCATTGTGATGTTCGAAAAAGTCGAAGTGCCGGTGTTGGGTATTGTTGAGAATATGAGTATGCATATTTGCAGCAATTGCGGTCATCATGAGCCAATCTTTGGCACCGGTGGCGCGCAGAAACTGGCCGAGCAGTACCACACCCAACTGCTGGGACAAATGCCGCTGCATATTTCTCTGCGTGAAGACCTCGATCGCGGTACACCGACGGTTATCAGCCGCCCAGACAGCGAATTTACTGCCATTTACCGTGACCTTGCAGGGCGCGTAGCAGCGCAGTTGTACTGGCAGGGTGAAGTTATTCCTGGCGAGATTGCCTTCCGCGCGGTGTAATTTTTGCTGACGTAAGAAGTGTTATACCTATTCACCGTATTAATGATATATTGGTGCGGTGAATATATTGGCCGAACAAACTGCACAATATTATTCATCACATCACTATAATTCACGCCTTTTTCCGAATATTTCCTCTTAACGCATCATTCAAATTGATCAAACCAATTTCATCAATCTATAATTTCAATTGGTTTTAGCAGGGAAGTTATCTCATAATTCAACGGACAAGCAGCTTGTGCGCTGTTTCTACCCCATGACAGGAATAATGAACGCATGAAAACTAGTTTATTCTTGGGAATTATCACTCTGGCTTATGGAATGAGTTTGCAGGCAGTTGCTTCTGATTCACTTGACGGAAAGTTAACTATTGTTGCGCATGTCGTCGAGCCTACGTGCCGTGTCGACATGACTGGCGAAAAACCCCGAACTGATTGTCAGGAGACCGGGGCGCGGTTGATGGCCAGAAGTGAAAAGCCAAACTACCAGGGCATCAGTACCCAACGTGTTATGTTGCCGGGTGATACTCAACGACAAATCGTGCTCAATACCTACGATTAATCACGACAAAATTTATTCTGTTGAACAGCAGCTTACGCAATGTGATGCTGCTGTTTTTTTTGTTCTTTTTTGTAAATGAATTTACTTTCCGTTATTTATTATATTTGTGAATTTCTTAAATAACTATTATCTAATAATTAAATAATGCTTATTGAAATTTGCTTTAAATCAAATAAAACATCATTTCATATTGCGTCAGGATTAGGCCTGTGACATTTTGATTTCCAGGATGTTAAAAGGATGTGTTTTCTATACCTATAAGGAATGTCGTATGAAAAGATCAATTATTTGCTCAGCGCTTCTCCCTTTTTTATTTGCAGGCATGGCACACGCGGCTGATCAGAATGTTATCACTGAAGAAGGACAGTTGATTATTAAAGCAACTGTGGAAGGTTCTTCGTGTCATTTTAATGCAGGTGGTGGAGAGTCCGCGATCATTGATATGGGCACGATCTCAACATCTGATGTTTACAAAATTAATGTTGGTGCAGTCAATCCTACTAAATGGGATGCGGGCGCCGATTCAATTGAAATTATTTGCCCGAAAAGCGTGAAGTTACAAAACATTACTTTTTCGCCAACTAGTTTCTCATCACTTCCAGGATTATTGCAAGATGATGATGGCGATACTACTGGCGTAGGTTTCTCTGTTAATTTTTATAACACCGCCTCGAATTTTGTTAATATTAACAATAACGATCAGATTGTGGATGTTAGCCAGTTGGATGGCGAAGATATTGGCGCTGAGGGCGTTAAATACACCTTAAAATTTGATGCACAATGGGCCCGTCTGGCTCAGGATATTAAAGCGGGCGAAGTAAAATCCACTATTAAATTTACTGTCGTAACTGATTAATTCTCAATGGCTATATTGCCGGGAGTTGCCGGCAATATAGCGCTATCACTAAGGTAGTATATTATGAAACGGATTTTACTTGCAGGCCTGATAGCGCTGACGCTCCCGGCACACGCCGATATCGTGATTTATGGCACTCGTGTTATTTATCCGGCTGATCAAAAAGAAATTGTCGTTCAGTTAATGAACCAGAGCAGTCGACCATCTCTGGTACAAAGCTGGATTGATGATGGAGACACGTCATTACCACCAGAAAAGATTAATGTACCATTTTTGCTTTCACCACCGGTTGTTCGTGTTAAAGGCAATTCAGGTCAGCAAATAAAAATTAAGAAAATGGCCAATACGCTGCCAGATGACAAAGAAAGTATGTTTTATTTTAATGTGCTGGATATCCCACCCAACACCAACAATCAAGATGGAAAAAACACACTTAAATTTGCCATGCAAAATAGGTTGAAAATGCTGTATCGGCCAAAAGGTGTTGAGGCGGTCACACAAAATAGTATTAAAAAATTAACCTTTTCTCGCAATAGTAGTGGCTTAAGTTTGCAAAACGCTACGGCTAACTGGATTACAGTGCCAAAAATTGAGGCAAATAAAGTACAACTAAATGGTAAGACAATTTTATTGCCACCGTTATCCAGCCAGATACTTCAACTGAGAAACA
This sequence comes from Citrobacter sp. wls714, assembly GCF_005281025.1. NCBI lineage: Bacteria > Pseudomonadati > Pseudomonadota > Gammaproteobacteria > Enterobacterales > Enterobacteriaceae > Citrobacter > Citrobacter sp. wls714. Next base: position 110,423 of record NZ_SZWZ01000025.1, read on the forward strand.
ACGGCAGCAATCGATATATTGTCACCATTATTGATGATCGTGGGAATTATGTTAGCGATACGGTCAGTGTTAAATAATATGAGGTGTGGCTATGTTAAGGATAACTCCACTTGCTTCTGCGATCTTTTTGCTGCTGTTTTCAGGCCAGTTATTTGCTGAAGAGGAAACTTTTGATACCCACTTTATGATGGGGGGATTGAAGGGCGAAAAAATTAGTAATTTTAGTTTCGATGGTGAAAAACCGTTACCTGGCACCTATGATTTAGATCTTTATCTAAACAATCAATGGCGTGGTAAGTATGAGCTCAACGTGAAGGATGAACCTGATGAGACCTGCTTAAGCTGGAGTCTCGTTCATCGTCTGGGCATTAAGTCTGAAGGGATTAAAGCTGATAAAGATGCACAGTGCGTCCCGCTAAAAGCGGCGTTGCAGGGCGGAACGTCAACGTTTGATATGAGTCGATTTCGCCTTGATCTCAATGTCCCGCAAGCTTTTGTCAATGAGCTTGAATACGGTTATGTCGAACCTGAAAACTGGGATCGCGGGATTAATGCGCTATATACGTCATATTATGTCAGCCAATACTATAGCGATTACAAAGACGCAGGTAACAGTAAAAATACCTTTGCGCGCTTCAATAGCGGGTTAAATTTATTTGGTTGGCAACTGCACTCTGATGCCAGTTACAACAAAACTGATGATAGTAGCGGTGAGTGGAAGAGTAATACTCTTTATCTGGAACGTGGGATCCCTGAAATCCTCGGAACGTTGCGCGCAGGCGATATGTATACATCATCCGATATTTTCGATACCGTGCGGTTTCGCGGGGTACGCTTATATCGTGATATGCAGATGCTCCCGAACTCAAAGCAGAATTTTACGCCGTTAGTGCAGGGGATCGCGCAAAGCAATGCCCTTGTTACTATTGAGCAAAATGGTTTTATCGTGTACCAGAAAGAAGTGCCGCCGGGACCTTTCTCAATTGCTGATTTACAGTTAGCTGGCGGGGGGGCAGATCTTGATGTGAGTGTAAAGGAAGCGGATGGAACGGTTACGACCTATCTGGTTCCTTATTCCTCCGTACCCAATATGCTGCAGCCTGGCGTATCTAAGTATGATTTTGTCGCGGGTCGCAGCCATATAGAAGGGGCCAGTAACCAAAGTGATTTTGTTCAGGCCAGCTATCAGTATGGCTATAATAATCTCTTAACGCTGTACGGCGGCACAATGCTTGGGGATCACTATAATGCCTTTACGCTAGGGACTGGCTGGAATACGCGTATTGGCGCTGTTTCTTTTGACGCCACGCAATCACATAGTAAACAGGATAATGGCGATGTTTTTGACGGACAGAGTTATCAGGTCGCCTGGAATAAATATCTTACGCAAACAGGTACGCGTTTCGGCTTAGCTGCCTATCGATATTCTTCCCGAGATTACCGAACTTTTAACGATCATGTGTGGGCGAATAATAAAAATAATTATCACCGTGACGAAAATGATGTTTACGATATAGCTGATTATTATCAGTATGATTTTGGCCGTAAAAATAGTTTTACAGCCAACATCAATCAATCTCTTCCTGAAGGTTGGGGATCCGTATCGCTAAGCACATTGTGGCGTGACTACTGGGGGCGTAGCGGTAGTAATAAAGATTACCAGTTGAGCTATACCAACAGCTGGCAGCGTATTAGTTATACGCTTTCGGCCAGTCAGGCTTACGATGAAGATCATAATGAAGATAAACGTTTCAACATTTTTATCTCTATACCGTTTAATTGGGGAGATGGCGTATCAACCCCACGGCGACAAATGTATCTCTCAAACTCGACTACGTTTGATGATGATGGCTTTGCGTCAAATAACACCGGTATTAGCGGTATTGCAGGTGATCGTAATCAGTTTAATTATGGCGTAAACCTGAGTCATCAGCGGCAAGATAGCGAAACGACGGCCGGAGCAAATCTGACATGGCGAGCTCCTGTGGCAACGGTTAATGGGAGCTATAGCCAATCGTCAAAATATAAACAGAGCAGCGGAAGCCTGTCTGGTGGGATAGTGGCATGGTCTGGGGGAGTTAATCTGGCAAACACATTCTCGGATACTATTGCGATAGTGGAGGCGCCAGGACTTGAAGACGCCTATATCAATGGACAGAAATATCGGGTCACAAACAGCAAAGGGACCGTGGTATATGACGGTATGACACCGTATCGCGAGAATATGCTGACGCTGGATGTGTCTAATTCGCATAGTGAAACAGAGTTACAAGGTAACCGTAAAAGTGTTGCGCCATATCGCGGAGCTGTGGTCAAAGCTCGCTTTGATACAGACCAGCGTAAACCCTGGTATTTTAAAGCACTGCGACCGGATGGTTCCCCATTAACCTTTGATTATGAAGTGGAAAGCGAACAGGGCGAAAATATTGGTCTGGTTGGGCAAGGCAGTATGTTGTTTATTCGCACTAATGACGTACCTGCAAAAATAAAAGTTGCCATTGATAAACAACAAGGACGTTACTGCACAATATCCTTCAATCAGGAGATTGATGCCAGTAAGACATACTCTTGCCAGTAAAAGGATGATGATGATGAGATGGATATTGTTGATGGTATTAACATTATGCTCTTTTTGGGCACAGGCTGATAAATGTGACTTTGTTCTTCCGGGAGATATTACGGGGGCATATTCATTCACCCCAGATGCAATGTCAGGTACGCTTTCTGGTGGCGTTTTTTCCTCTGGTCAGGACAGCATGGTCATACTGCAATGTACCTCAAAAGAGAATGCCTGGTTGAAGGCGGCAATGGCCTTTATGCGTAGTAATGAATATGCATTTAAGGTTGGTAGTAAATACTATATTATTTCATTTTCAGTGAGTTATAATTCAGGTAATCCCCCTGAAAGTAAAATGCAATATACGCTATCCGACTTTTTTAACATGGCAGGGTTGGTCCTGAATTATAAAATTGTTGAAGCGTCAAGCCCTGGCAGTGCAACGATTATCGCGCCTGGTGCAACTATTCCACTGGTTACTGAGTTAACGCTCGATTATTGTCAAGGAAAAGAGGATAAATGTAACCCTAAAAAAATAATATATAATCTGAATGTTACTATTCTTATCGATATCACAACCTGCTATTTTGGCAATCAGGAAATTGATCTTGGCGTTATTAACATTAAAGATCTTGATAAGAAGGAATTTGAGCTTCATCCGGTAAAATTCACCTGTCAGGCAAGCGGGGCAGGAAGTCTAAAATTTACACCGGATAATCTGTTATTTTATTTTGAACCCATGAGTCAATTGGCTCCAGATGCGGTTACGCTGACTAATGACTATGGTACTGCGGCGAACAGCGCAGGCTCAGTGGGATTTCAGTTATCCATGGATGGTATCAACAGTATTCAGTATGGAAGTCATAATCTTTACCGATCTGAGGAAGTGACAGGGAATACGGTGCCAATCAATATCTATGCCCGCACCAGAACGTACGCAGGAAAAGTCACGGCTGGGGATACAATGAGTCGGGTAAAAGTTGTTGTAGATTATAACTAAAAATGTCAGTTTGACAGAAAGTTGACGCACCCAATAATGTTGGGTGCGTTTTTTTAGCGATGATAAAAAATCTCGCCGTCGTAGGCTTTAATGATCTTAGCATCGGCATCATTGACCAGCACATACGCGCCGCCCATATAGGTCCAGTGGGTGCCTGCGGTAGGTGCGGGCAGGTTGCGCAGATTCCATTGCTTAATGGTGTATTCTTCGGTGAGATACAGTGGTGGAACTTTGTCACCGGGTTTGAAATGGGTAAAGTCAGCAATAAAACTTTTTAGCTCATATTGATCAATACCCTTTGCGGCAGCAGTAGCTGTAGGCGCGGCCCAGACGGTGCTGGTTACAAGCAACAGCGCACCCAGCAACATTTTCTTCTTCATACCCATCCTCTCTACCTGTTCGGGTCATCAAAATCAGTCATGTATGATTCCTGGCTAACAGGACATCTGACAAGCACTATTTTGTTATCACTCCAGTAATTTCGTAAAAAGTGTAAATGAAAGTACAGAAATCAGGCAACTGTGACCAGAGGTTTAGCGGCGAAGCATCAGCGTGCCGTGCCGATTTACATCATCAGACACAGACAGTATCCTGTTGCTGAAACCAGCATATTACGTTTGTGTTTCAACGACTCGGGGTGCCCTTCCTGGTGAAGGCTGAGAAATACCCGTACCACCTGATCTGGATAATGCCAGCGTAGGGAAGTCTGACACTGCTCGTGTCCCTTCTTCGCGCGGGCAGGAGCTGAACCATGCAGCCTGACCTGCACAGCCGCGCGCTCGCGGCCCACGCCTTACACCAATTTAGAACGCTTTCCCCACTTGTACACTGTATGACCAATGAGGTCGTGCAAAACTTTACCGCCAATACGCTGTTGGCGTTAGGCGCATCACCTGCGATGGTGATTGAGCCCGAGGAAGCCAGCCAGTTTGCGGCTATCGCCAGCGCGTTGCTGGTTAACGTCGGCACGCTTACTCGTGACCGGGCCACGGCGATGCGCGCTGCCGTTGAGCAGGCATACCTTGCTAAAACCCCCTGGGCGCTCGATCCCGTTGCCGTGGGCGCTCTTGAGTTTCGCCGCCGCTTTTGTCTGGATTTACTGTCGCTACAGCCAGCCGTAATTCGCGGTAATGCCTCGGAAATACTGGCGCTGGCGGGGATGAACGGCGGGGGGCGTGGCGTGGATACGACCGATACGCCAACCGCTGCGCTTGGCGCGGCCCAGGCGTTGGCTCGTGAGGTAGGGACCATCGTCGTGGTGACCGGCGAAGTGGACTATGTTACCGATGCTCAGCGTACCGTCTGCGTGAATGGCGGCGATATATTGATGACGCGCGTGGTCGGCACAGGTTGCGCGCTATCTGCGGTCGTTGCGGCCAGCTGTGCCTTGCCCGGCGACCGGCTTGATAACGTCGCTTCCGCCTGTAGCTGGATGAAACAGGCCGGACAAATCGCCACGCAACAATCGACCGGACCGGGCAGTTTTGTCCCGGCATTTCTCGACGCCCTCTATAACCTGAACGCGCAGGAGCAAGCATGAAACGGATTAACGCATTAACGATCGCCGGAACCGATCCCAGCGGTGGCGCGGGTATTCAGGCTGATTTAAAAACTTTCTCCGCGCTTGGCGCTTACGGCTGTTCGGTGATCACCGCGTTGGTGGCACAAAATACGCGCGGGGTGCAGTCGGTGTATCGCATTGAACCTGACTTTGTTGCCGCACAACTGGACTCGGTGTTCAGCGATGTACGTATCGATACCACCAAAATCGGCATGCTGGCGGAAGAGGATATTGTTGAAGCGGTGGCCGAACGTTTGCACCGCCATCGGGTGCAAAATGTGGTGCTGGATACGGTGATGCTGGCGAAAAGCGGCGATCCGTTACTGTCGCCCGCGGCTGTAGAAACGCTGCGTACCCGTTTGTTGCCGCAGGTTTCAATTATCACCCCAAATTTGCCGGAGGCAGCGGCATTGCTCGGCGCATCGCATGCGCAAACTGAGCAAGAGATGTTAGAACAGGGAAGGGAGCTGCGAGCGCTGGGCTGTGAGGCGGTGCTGATGAAAGGCGGTCATCTGGAGGATGCGCAAAGTCCGGACTGGCTGTTTACCCGTGATGGCGAACAGCGTTTTACTGCGCCAAGGGTGATGACCAAAAATACCCACGGTACCGGTTGTACTCTTTCCGCAGCGCTGGCGGCGCTGCGTCCACGGCATAACAATTGGGCTGATACGGTACAGGAAGCCAAACTGTGGCTTTCGGCGGCGCTGGCACAGGCTGACACGCTGGAAGTGGGTGAGGGAATTGGTCCGGTGCATCATTTCCACGCGTGGTGGTAATGAGTATACTGGCTGCAGAAACGGCTGCAGGAAAAAGATAAATGGAACAAGCGCATACCCAGCTTATCGCGCAACTGAATGAACGCATTGCAGCGGCAGATAACACGCCGCTGTATATGAAATTTGCGCAAACGGTGAAAAACGCTGTGCGCAGCGGGATTCTGGAGCATGGCAATATCCTGCCCGGCGAGCGTGATCTCAGCCAGTTGACTGGCGTGTCGCGGATTACGGTACGCAAGGCGATGCAGGCTCTGGAGGAAGAAGGCGTGGTGACACGCGCCCGCGGTTACGGGACGCAGATCAACAACATCTTCGAGTATTCGCTCAAAGAAGCGCGGGGTTTTTCGCAGCAGGTCGTTTTACGCGGAAAAAAACCAGATACGCTGTGGGTCAACAAGCGCATTGTGCCTTGCCCGGAAGAGGTGGCGCAGCAGTTGGCTGTTGCTGTCGGGAGTGAGGTCTTCCTGCTCAAACGTATTCGCTATGTCGATGAAGAAGCCGTTTCTATTGAAGAGTCATGGGTACCGGCCCAACTAATCCATGATGTGGATGCCATCGGCGTTTCGCTGTACGACTATTTTCGCAGCCAGCATATCTTCCCGCAGCGTACGCGTTCACGCGTCAGCGCCCGGATGCCAGACGCGGAGTTCCAGGCTCACATTCAAATGGACAGCAAAGTGCCGGTGCTGGTGATCAAGCAGGTAGCGCTTGACCAGCAGCAACGGCCCATTGAATACAGCATCAGCTATTGCCGAAGCGATCTATACGTCTTTGTGTGCGAGGAGTAACGCCTCTCGCGAGGGGGCGCAATCGCCGCCGCGATGCCCGACTACCCAGGAAGCCACCGCATTGCCCAGCAGTACCGCATCAGCCAGCGGCCAGCCTGACGCCAGTCCGGCCAGCATGCCGCCAGCGTGGCTGTCGCCCGCGCCAATGGTATCAACGACGGTGGTCTTAAATGCTGGCACGCAACCGGATGTTTGCGCGCTGAAATACCACGCGCCGTCTTTATCGTGGCGTATCACCACCGGCGCGGCGAAACGGCGCACCCACTCTGCTCCAAAAACCTCTACATCCTGGCTTAATGCAAACCGCTCGGCGGCAATTTCGGCCTCCTGTCGATTGAGCGATACTAGCGGGCGGCAGGCCATGATTCGCGCCATTAAGTCGTCTGAAATATCGCCGATTCGCGGACCAAAATCGATAAATGGCGTCACGTCTTCCAGACCTTCCAGCCACTGTACCAGCAGCTCGCCACATGGAGAGGTTAACTGATAGCCTGACAGATAGACCAGGCTGTTACGCGGGATGTTCAGACGCGCCAGCCAGTCGGCGTTCCACTGGTTTTCGACGCCGCTAAAAGACATAAAGGTACGTTCGCCATCCGGTTCCACCAGCGCCAGACACCAGCCGTTATCGCCTTCCGCGTTGTCGATCAGGCTATGCAATCCCTCTTTTGCCATCCGGTTGCGGATAATATCGGCCCATACCCCCTGACCCAGCGGTAGCGCATTGCTGGCGTTGATCTCTAAACGCCTGAGCGCCACGGCAATATTGAGCGCGCAGCCGCCAATGTTAACGCCTTGCTGTTTAAGCTCGATATCACATCCGCGCCAGGGGAGGGCATACGCATCGGCAATCACATCAATGACCGCTGCCCCCACCACCGTGACCGGCCTGTGTGAACCTAACTGCGGGATAAGTTGTTGCAGACGCGAGGTGCTGTTCATAGCGCCTCCCGTTGTCCGCGCAGTCGCAGTAATCCGCTGGCATAGCGGGTAAAGTCCAGCTGATTTACCGCATCCAGTTCCTGTTTCAATGCCGGGTCAATCGCGCTTACGCCGTGCAATGCACCGCAAATAGCGGTCGCCATTGCTCCGATGGTGTCGGTATCGCCGCCAAGATTCGCGCACAGAATGGCGCAGCGGTTAGGATCGGTCTGCGACAGTTCGACCATCGCGATGGCGCAGGGCACGGACTCAATGGTGCTGGTTCCGGCCCCAACGACCTGGTACAACTGCTCGCTGGCGGACTCTATACCATCGGCATGACGGACGATTTTTAGCGCCAGTTCAAGGCGGGCAGAGAGCGAGGCGCTAAAGGTGGTGATCCGTTTTTGCTGCGCATGTCGGGCAATGGCAGGTAGCGCGTCAACAATCTCCGACCATTTTCCTCCGTCGATAGCACGCGACACCGCCCATGCGATGACGACTGCGCCGGCGATAGCCAGATCCGATTTATGCGTCGGGCTGGAGGCCAGTGCCACGTCATCAATAAAGGTATCGAGATCGCGCGCGGGCAGCAGACATCCCAGCGGCGAAACGCGCATTGCCGCCCCGTTAGTGACGCCATTATTTTCCAGTTCGGCAACAGGTTTGCCGTTGCGAATGGCATTTAGCGCAATTTTTGATGTTGGACCAAGCACGTTTTTATTAAAAGCATCGAAACGTTCGGCCCAGGCCAGAATATTGCGGCCAATAACGTCTGGGACTATCTTTCCGTCACATTCAAGCAGGGCATCAGCCAGACACAAGGCCATGGATGTGTCATCGGTAAATTCCGCCTGGTTAAAATAGCAGGCGGCATTATTTTCCGCAGGTCCAGGCAAGAAACGGTCGATCCAACCGAAGTGTGCTTTTACCCGGGTTCTTGGCCACAGTTCCGACGGCATGCCCATCGCATCCCCTAACGCCTGCCCATAAAGAGCACCGAGAATACGTTCTGCTTTCATTTCACTTCCCCTTGTTTCAACGCTACATCGCGATCATCCACCTTAATGGCGGTAATTTCTTTGTCTGATTCGCGAAAGAAAATCATAAACAGCACGGCAATGACGGCGATCATGATCGCGCCAAATCCCCACATGCCCGCCCAGTTGAAGGTGAGACCATTAACCGGTTCCTTATAGGCAAACATTTTTTCCATCATTACGCCGCCCAGACGATAACCCAGCAGGCTGCCGAATCCCTGACAGCAGAGCGTGATAAGCCCTTGCGCTGCGGTGCGCATGTGTACTGGCGCTTTTTTATCGACATAGATATAGGCCGTAACGTAGTAGAAGTCGTAACTGACGCCGTGTAGCAGAATGCCGAGAAACAGCAGGGCATAAGTGAAATATTCTTCCGCACCGCCGTAAACGAAGAATCCGTAGCGGATAGCCGCAGTAATAAGACCAAGCAATAATACCTTTTTAATGCCAAAGCGTTTGGTGAAGAACGGCAGCGCCAGCATAAAGAAGATTTCAGAGAACTGGCCCAGCGTCATCCAACCGGTGGCATTTTTCATCCCAACTTCTGTCAGATAACCGTTGGCGAAGATGTAATAAAACGCCAGCGGCATGGCAAACAGGAATGAGCAACAGAAAAAGACGAGGAAGTTCTTATCCCGCAGCAGGATCAGCGCATCCAGCCCCAGCATGACTTTGAAATCCATCTTGCCGGTACTTTTCGGCGGCGTATCCGGTAAAAAGAACGCAAAAACGCCTAACAGCGCGGAACTTCCGGCCGTGACAAGCAGGGGAATATTGGTGGGGGAAATATCGCTATAGCCGAGCATTTGCGGCAAGAAGCCGCAGGCCAAACCAGACGCAATCCAGCCAATGGTGCCCATCACGCGAATGCGTGGGAAATCACGTTCCACGTCCGGCACGTTGGCAAAAGCGATACTGTTGGTTAACGCAATTGTCGGCATGTAGGTCAGTGAATAGGCCAGTAACAGCGGGAAGAATCCGCTGAAGGTGGTTTGCTGCGCGGCGAGGTACATCAGGATAGCGCCGACAAACATCAACACGGCGAGGACTTTTTGCGCTGAGAAGAAGCGGTCAGTGATAGAGCCAACCAGAATCGGCGACAGGATCGCGGCAATGGCGGTACAGGCGTAAGACCAACCAATTTCACCCGCGGTAAAGCCACTTTTGCTGAGCCACAGCCAAAGTGGGACAAACCAGGCGCCCCAGATAAACCACTCAACAAACATCATGAACGACAGCTTAACTGTAGTTTTCATCTTTAAATCCTTCATGACAGGTAAGGTACGCGTTGATAGTACCACCTGATAATACCTTTAAAATACCTTTATGGTCTAAATTTGACCGCCTTAACACTATTTCTTCCTGAATCGTTCCAGCGGAAATCGCTGAAAAGTGCGCTAAAGATGGAAAAAAAGCGCAGTCGGTACCAGGCTTATTGCTGCCCGCAAAAAGCGGGTCAGGATAATTCACATTCCGATTATTAATCGGAACTTACGGGAGCATAGCTATGACTGATATTGCGCAGTTGCTTGGCAAAGATGCCGACAGCCTTTTACAGCATCGTTGTATGACCATTCCTTCTGACCAACTTTACCTGCCAGGACATGATTACGTCGATCGCGTAATGGTTGATAACAACCGTCCGCCAGCCGTACTGCGTAATATGCAGACGCTGTATAACACGGGCCGTCTGGCCGGAACAGGGTACCTGTCGATTCTTCCGGTGGACCAGGGCGTGGAGCATTCTGCCGGGGCATCGTTTGCGGCTAACCCGTTGTACTTTGATCCAAAGAATATCGTGGAACTGGCAATCGAAGCAGGGTGTAACTGCGTGGCATCGACCTATGGCGTGCTGGCTTCTGTTTCCCGCCGTTACGCGCACCGCATTCCGTTCCTTGTGAAGATTAACCACAACGAAACTCTCAGTTATCCCAATACGTTTGACCAGACGCTATACGCCAGCGTCGAGCAGGCGTTCAATATGGGCGCGGTTGCGGTCGGGGCGACAATCTATTTCGGTTCTGAGGAGTCTCGCCGTCAGATTGAAGAGATTTCTGCCGCGTTTGAGCGTGCCCATGAACTGGGTATGGTCACCGTACTGTGGGCTTATCTGCGTAACTCCGCGTTTAAGAAAGACGGCGTGGATTATCACGTCTCCGCCGATCTCACCGGTCAGGCTAACCATCTGGCAGCCACCATTGGGGCGGATATTGTGAAGCAGAAAATGGCGGAAAATAACGGCGGATACAAAGCCGTTAACTTTGGCTACACCGACGATCGCGTCTACAGCAAGCTGACCAGCGATAACCCGATTGACCTGGTACGCTATCAGTTGGCGAACTGCTATATGGGGCGCGCTGGATTAATTAACTCTGGCGGCGCTGCCGGTGGAGAAACCGATCTGAGCGATGCGGTACGTACGGCGGTCATTAATAAACGCGCTGGCGGTATGGGGCTGATCCTTGGACGCAAAGCTTTCAAGAAAACCATGGCCGACGGCGTTAAGCTGATTAACGCCGTGCAGGATGTTTATCTGGATAGCAAAGTCACCATTGCCTGATTCCGGCGGGGTGCCGTTTTGTTAGCGCAACAACGGGCAACCCGGCGGCAGTCTGCAACGTAGCGCCGCGGGCAGGATTTCAATATGAAATTCCTGTCCGCTGAGCGGTTCGCCATCAAGATTAAAGGTAATTTCGTGTGGGGCGCGGATATCAAACCACGATGAAGCGCCATCAATGATATTAGGGTTGTCTTCAGATTGCGTTAACGCTGAAAGCAGCCCAGGCAGCAACTCCTCGCCGGTGAAAATGCGCAGTTGCAGCAGACCGTCGTTAATCAGCGCCGTCGGGCAAAGCTGTTGTCCACCACCGGCCTGGCGGCCATTACCAATCCCAATCACCAGCGCTTTGCCCTGCCAGTGAAAATCTTCTCCACGGATGTCGCAGACGTCGGGTTTGAGCGTATCCATGCGCATTAAACCGTGAATAAAATACGATACGCCGCCCAGCGCGGCTTTGAGTTTTTCTGGCGTTTCGGTGGTGATGCGTGTACCGAAGCCGCCGGTCGCCATATTGATAAAACAGGTTTTATCATTGACCTGTACCATATCTATTTCAGCGGCATTTGCGGCAATAGCCAGCTTTAACGCTTTATCAAGGTCGTCGGGTATACCCACGCTGGTGGCAAAGTCATTCGCCGTTCCCAACGGTAAAATACCCAGGGCGGGAATATTGCCCCCCTGTGACTGGATTAGCGCTGTCGAGACTTCGTTGATCGTGCCGTCGCCGCCGCCGGCAATCACCGTTGCAACGCCTAATCGACGCGCTTCATCCACGTAACGTTGAGCGTCGCCTTTTTCCCAGGTAACGCGAACATGGATTTCCACACCCTCATCACGCAGATTTGCAATGGCGTCACGTAGGGGAAGATTATCAGCACTTTTTCCATTGAGGATCAGCAAGCTGGCAGGAAACGCTATCATCCTTATGCCTCATTCTTTATCGTTTTAATTAGTGTATGCCATGAATGCATTTCTGGCGTAAGAACTGACTGAAAGCGCAGGAGAAGAGATAAAAAAGCCGCGGTTGCGGCTTTTCAGATTGAGCGGAAATTACTGCGGGAACCACTGATCGCTGATTTTTTGGTAGGTGCCGTCCGCTTTGATGGCGGCCAGCGCGTTATTCAGTTTTTCCAGCAGGGCTTTGTTATCCGGGCGAACCGCAATGCCAAGACCGGTACCGAAGTATTGTGGGTCGGTCACTTTGTCGGTAGCCACGCCTAATTGCGGGTTAGTTTTCAGCCACTCGTTAACGACGGCGGTATCGCCAAATACGCCATCAATACGGCCATTTTTCAGGTCGATAATCGCATTCTGATAGCTGTCATAGGCCACGGTTTTCACTTCAGGATGTTTGTCCTGCAGGTATTTCTGGTGCGTGGTGCCGTTTTCCATACCGATGCGTTTTCCTTTCAGATCGGCAAAGGTTTTATAGGTATCTTTTTTGGCAATAACCAGCGCGGAGTTAGCATAGTAAGGCTGAGTGAACGCAACCTGTTTGCTACGCTCAGGCGTGATATCCATTCCGGAAATCACTGCATCATATTTTTTGAATTTCAGCGCGGGGATCAGGCTGTCGAAAGCATGATTGGTAAAAGTACATTCCGCCTGCATTTGTTTGCACAGCGCCGTTGCCAGGTCAATGTCAAAACCAACAATTTTGTTGCTTGCGTCCAGCGATTCAAATGGCGGATAAGTCGCTGATACACCAAAGCTAATTTTATCAGCGGCTGAGGCGCCAGCGGCGAAAGTAGCCAGTAATGCGGCCAGTACTAACTTTTTCATGGTGGAACTCCCGTCTGTCAATCTTATGATGATTTACCGTGTCTGCGGCGTGAATTAACAATGCCATTTAATGAATTTATATGCAATAAAAATGATTAAGTATTTTATTGGTATAAAAAAAGACGGGCGGTTGTTAGACTTGCCCGTCTTTTGTTTTTCGCTTTATGCAGTTATCGGCTTAATTTCTATGTTCAAACGCCAGCGCTTTACGTTCGATTAAGCGCATCATCAGCGTCAGCAAACCGTTGACGATCAGGTAAATCACGCCCGCCGCGCCGAAGACCATGACGTCATAAGTGCGACCATAGAGCAGCTGACTATAACCCATGACTTCCATCAGCGTGATGGTGTAAGCCAGTGAGGTACTTTTAAACACCAACACCACTTCGTTGGAATACGAGGAGAGGGCGCGTTTAAAGGCATATGGCAACAGAATCGCCAGCGTATCCTTTTTGCTCATCCCCAATGCACCGCATGACTGCCACTGGCCTTCCGGGATGGCGCGGATAGCGCCGTAGAACAGTTGCGTGGTGTAAGCCGCACTGTTTAACGACAGCGCAATTAACGCGCACAGCCACGGTTCGGAGAGCAGATGCCACAGTACCGGATACTCCTGCAGCGTCGGGAACTGTCCTGGCCCGTAGTAGATCAGGAAGATTTGCACCAGCAACGGCGTACCGGTAAACAGCGTGATATAGGCGCGGACCAGCCAGACCAGTACCGGCGTTTTTAGCGTCAGGATGACGGTGAAAATCAGTGCCAGCACCAGAGCAACCACGATGGAGGCGACCGTCAGCGTCAGGCTGGTATGCAGCCCTTTCAACAATTCAGGTAAATACTCGAGCATCAGCCTGGTCTCCGCTCAAAACGTGTCGCGCGCAGGTCAATGCGTTTGAGAATGTACTGACTCACCAGCGTAATCACCAGGTAAATAGCCGCCGCCACAATGTACCAGGTAAATGGCTCCTGGGTACGCGTGGCAATGCTTTTGGTTTGCAGCATCAGATCGTTCACGCTGATTAGGCTGACCAGTGCGGTATCTTTCAGCAATACCAGCCACTGGTTACCCAGTCCCGGCAGAGCGTGACGCCACATCTGCGGCATCACCAGGCGAAAGAAGATCGCGGCTTTAGATAAACCCAACGCCTGACCCGATTCCCATTGTCCGAGTGGTACGGCCTTCAATGCGCCACGCAGCGTTTGCGACGCATAGGCGGCGTACAGCAAAGACAGCGCAATCACACCGCACAGGAACGGACTGACGTCGAAGTTTTCGATCTGCATCTGTACCGGGATGTCTACAAACCCGAGATTAATCGTAAAACCATCGGCCAGCGTCAGCAGCAGTTGCGAGGAGCCGAAATAGATAAACAGAACCACCAGAATTTCTGGTAACCCGCGCAGAATGGTAACCAGCGCTGAACCTGCCCATGCCACCGGACGCCATTTTACGGACTCCCAGACGGCAAAAAACATGGCGAGCGCGAGGCCAATGATTAGCGCACAAACCGCAAGGCCGACGGTCATCCCGGCGGCGCTTGCTAACGGAAAAAATTCATTCATCAAATATTACTTCTGGAACCATTTGTTGTAGATGGTCTCGTAAGTCCCATCTTTCTTCACTTTTTCCAGTGCAGCGTTAAATTTCTGCTGCAGCTCAGTGTTGCCCTGACGCACCGCGATGCCCAGACCCGTACCGAAGTAATCTTTATCCGTCACTTTGTCGCCAACCGCAGCCAGTTTTGGATTGTCTTTCAGCCACTCGGTTACCACTGCGGTATCACCGAATACACCGTCAATGCGACCGTTTTGCAGATCGAGTTTGGCATTCTGGTAGCTGTCATACGGTACGGTGGTCACTTCCGGATGCTTATCCATGATGAATTTCTGGTGCGTAGTCCCGTTTTGTACGCCAACTTTTTTGCCTTTCAGCTGATCAATGCTGGTGTATTTACCCTGCTGGCCAACAAACAGCGCAGAGTTGTCGTAGTAAGGGGTGGTAAACAGGACCTGTTTTTCACGCTCAGGCGTGATGTCCATGCCTGCCATCACTGCGTCAAAACGACGGAATTTCAGGCTTGGGATCAGGCTGTCGAATGCCTGATTGGTAAACGTACAGGTAGCATCGATCTCTTTACACAGCGCGTTCGCCAGATCAACGTCAAAACCTACGATCTTGTTATTCGCATCGATAGATTCAAACGGAGGATAAGACGCTTCGGTAGCGAAACGAATGGTTTGGGCTGCGGTAGCGGAAAGGCTAAAACCTGCGATTAGCGCGGCAATCAGAACTTTTTTCATTGTATTGTCCCGAATCTTAGTGAGAAAGATAGTTTTTAAACGCTTCGGTTTGCGGGTTGGCAAAGCAGCTCGCATCCCCAAACTCGACGATATGACCGTTTTCCATATACACCACACGACTGGCCGTTTTACGAGCAACTTCCACTTCGTGGGTGACGATCACCTGAGTAATGTTGGTTTCCGCCAGCTCACGAATGATGCTGACGATTTGCGCGGTAATTTCCGGATCAAGCGCGGCGGTCGGTTCGTCAAACAGCAGTACCTGTGGTTCCATCATCAACGCGCGGGCAATTGCCACACGCTGCTGCTGGCCGCCGGAGAGATGCAGCGGATAACGATCGCTGTAGGGCTTCAGACGCAGACGTTCGAGCAGTTTCTCGGCGCGCGCCATTGCCTGCTCTTTTGTCAGACCGAGCACACGGCAGGGCGCTTCAATCAGATTCTGTACAACCGTGAGGTGCGGCCAAAGATTATATTGCTGAAAAACCATACCCACGTTCTGGCGCAGATCGCGAATAGCTTTATCTGACGGCGTTTTCGTGAAGTCGAAACGGTTACCCGCAATAGAGAGCGTGCCCGAGCGCGGCATCTCAAGCAGGTTGAGTACGCGCAGTAGCGAGCTTTTCCCGGCTCCACTAGGGCCAAGTAACACCAGTGTTTCACCCTGAGGGCAATCCAGCGTGATATCGAACAGCGCCTGATGTGCGCCGTAGAAGCAGTTAATGCCGTTTAATTGAATACTCATTGACACTCGTATGCTGGCAGTCTGATAGCTATTGAAGCCGCAGATACTACCTTTGACAGAATAGTTATGCAATATTTATGCGTTAAAAGTTAAATGCAAACCGCATTCTTATCTAAACATAGCACAAAATAGCGGGGCCACCAGTGGGCAAGAATAATTGTCGGCATTCTATGCAGAATGCCAGACAATTTATGGGGTTTATGAAACAGGCGGGTGAATGGGGGCGACTAGCGGTTTTCCACAGACTGGCGCAGCGTCCCGGCTGGCGCGTGTACGCTGCCGCCCAGATAGCGGACGTCGTCTACTACCCAGCACTGGCCTTCGCGGATCATCAGCACTTCGTCACGCCAGCTTTGGTCACCCTGTTTCAGCTCTACGCGCAGCGGAATGTTGCGTGCATCACTATTCGGAATAGTCGATGCGCTGGCGACGCTGGCGCTATCTGGTAACGTAGAGCGGCTAGAGAACGGATCGCTGTTAAACAGATCGCGATGCGCGTTATCACGGCTGGCATCGGTCAGCAGTTTAGCCAGATTGTCGCTGAGGTACGGACGAAGGGAGGTGATGTCATTGTTTCGATGCTGAATACGGTAATCATAGAATTTTTGAGCCACGCTGTCTGGCCCGCCTTCTACGCATGCACCGCTCCGCGTGCCGTTATCTTTATAGGCCGGAGTCACGGTAGTACAGGCGCTGAGAAGTAGTGCACATGGAACCAGCAGAGAGAGTTTCGAGTAGCGCATAATGATTTCCTTATAAGCTTCCTACTAATAGTGTTCTACGATGAACAATTCTGTCTCGTTAAAGATTGTATGATCGATTAACACATTGTTTTTGCTAAAGCAAATTCGCGGGCACCCCACCTGAAGCAGGTTGGTGGCGTTTGTTGCCAACTTCAGCTTCAGTATATCAACCTGCAACGGGGCGTTGGCGGCCATTCATGCTTCTTATACTGTATAGACCATCTGCGCATTTGCATGTTCCATTTGCCGCGCTTTACACCTGGCCAAACATACCCCCGTGCCGCGTTGTTGGCTATAAGGGACTCCGGATGGCTAAAATAAGAGTTGATTAATCTCAGTGCCCGTGCGTTAATGATCTGGTCGGTTTGAATAACAGACGATATACAAAGTAGTTTACTCAAGCAGTTCTCATTTTTAGGTGTAATCCATTTATCCCCCTCTTTGAGTCTCTTCATTAAGCACTACGAAGTTTCTGTCATAAAAACCAAGCTTGCCGAAAGGCTCAAATTAAGGAATAAAATATATGTCTACTAAAATGACTGGTTTAGTTAAATGGTTCAATCCTGAAAAAGGTTTTGGCTTCATCACGCCTGCAGATGGCAGTAAAGATGTCTTTGTCCATTTTTCAGCGATTCAAAGTAATGATTTCAAGACGCTGAATGAAAACCAGAAAGTTGAATTCGGTGTGGAGCAGGGGCCTAAAGGTCCATCCGCAGTTAGTGTTGTGGCACTGTGAGGTAACTATTATTACTAATCATATTCACTTTCGCTGCCCATGTTGCCATGGTTCCCAATACAGAACATCAACCTTTGATGTTACTGAAGGAAATCCATTCGGGGCAAAATGTATTTTTTGTAAATCTAAAATGATTACATTCGATAACGTCGCAATGTACATTCAGTCCGGTCAGACACCGACACCATTAGATTTCAGAAAATAATAACTTCAGGCCCCCAGTATCAGGGGCCTTTTTTATTTCTGGCGGAATGCCGGTCAAATAAAAATAAATAAAACGTGCCACCTGAAACCGCTACACATCGACACGGATAGCAGTTTTATTTGGCGGGTTCTCCTTTGAGTGTCATAGTATATTGGTTTGAAAACGTTGTTAAGGCAGCGTTGTTAGCGCAAAAAGGAGATTAATCATGCAGTTTTCAACTACCCCAACGCTTGAAGGGCAGAGCATCGTGGAATACTGCGGTGTGGTGACGGGTGAAGCCATTTTAGGCGCGAATATCTTCCGTGATTTCTTCGCTGGCATTCGCGATATTGTCGGCGGCCGCTCCGGCGCATATGAAAAAGAGTTGCGCAAAGCGCGCGAAATTGCTTTTCAGGAGCTGGGTGAACAGGCGAAAGCGCTGGGTGCTGATGCGGTCGTCGGTATCGACATTGATTACGAAACCGTGGGTAAAGATGGCAGCATGTTGATGGTGAGCGTCAGCGGTACTGCGGTGAAAACTCGCCGATGAAGCGTCTGTTGTGGCTGCTGGCATTGACGCTGCTGCTGGCGGGCTGTGCTGGCGAAAAAGGGATTGTCGATAAAGACGGATATCAGTTGGATACCCGCCGTCAGGCGCAGGCCGCTTACCCGCGCATTAAAGTGCTGGTTATCCATTACACGGCCGATGATTTTGACGCTTCTCTGGCTACGCTGACCGATAAAAACGTCAGTTCGCACTATCTGATCCCGGCTGTGCCGCCGCTCTACCATGGCAAGCCACGTATCTGGCAACTGGTGCCGGAAAAAGATTTGGCCTGGCATGCCGGGATTAGCTTCTGGCGCGGCGCGACGCGGATTAACGATACCTCGATTGGCATTGAGCTGGAAAACCGCGGCTGGCAAAAAGCGGCGGGAACGAAATATTTTTCCCCCTTTGAGCCAGCGCAGATTCAGGCGTTGATCCCACTGGCGAAGGACATTATTGCTCGCTACGACATCAAGCCGCAAAACGTGGTGGCTCATGCGGACGTCGCACCGCAGCGTAAGGACGATCCAGGCCCATTGTTTCCATGGAAACAGCTGGCTGCACAGGGAATCGGCGCATGGCCAGACGCCCAGCGCGTGGCGTTTTATCTTGCCGGCCGAGCGCCCCATGCGCCGGTGGAAACCGCATCGTTACTCGATCTGCTGTCGCGCTATGGTTATGAGGTGAAACCCGAAATGACGCCGCGTGAACAGCAGCGGGTGATTATGGCGTTCCAGATGCACTTCCGCCCGACGTTGTGGAACGGCGTGGCGGACGCAGAAACTCAGGCGATTGCCGAAGCGTTACTGGAGAAATACGGGCAGGGTTAACGCGGTAGCTTACCGTGGTCGCGCAGCCAGGCTGCGGTACGCTCAATCCCTTCATCCAGCGTGACGATGGGCTGATAACCTAACTCTTCCTGCGCGCGGGTGGTATCCAGAGTAAAGTCAAAATTCAGCTTCGATACGCCGTAGTGCGTAAGTTTTGGCTCTTTCGCCGATTTATTGCCCAGACGCTCCATGCTGCGGGCAATCATGTCCAGCATCGGGTAGGGCACCGAGCGGATTCGGCAATCAATATTCAACTCGTCGATCAGCTTCTGCACGATGCTGCGCAGCGTTCGATGCTCACCGTTAGTAATGTTGTATGCGCGGCCTGACGGCAGGTTATCGCAAGCTTCCTGGCTTACCAGCCACATCGCGTGTACCGCGTTCTCATAATAGGTCATATCCACCAGCGCACTTCCACCGTGCGGCAACAGGATGCTGCCGTAGTGGTACATCATGTGGGCCAGACGGGGGATAAAAACTTTATCGTGAGGTCCGAACAGACTTTGTGGGCGTAACACCGTGAAGCGAGTCTGCGGGTTAGCCTGTGCGAGCAGCGCAATCACATCTTCACCAGCCGCTTTACTGCGGGCGAATTCATTGGCGAAGCGATGTGGTCGGAAGTCTTCTTTGATATCCCGATGGTGGTGATAGTCAAAATAGAGCGACGGAGAGGAGATATGGATAAAGTTACGTACGCCCCAGGCAACGGCCCATTCGCCCAGACGGCGGGTAGCACGAACGTTGGCCAGATCGAAGGCTTCCTGCGTTCCCCATGGTGAGGTAAAACTGGAGCAGTGCCACAGCGTGTCGATACCTGCGAGCATGACTTTTGCCTGCGAAGAGACCAGTTCGGTCAAATCCGCATGCACAAATTCTGCGCCCATTTTCTCCAGCAGCTTGCCCATCGCTTCGTTGCGACCGGTGGCTCTGACGCTGACGCCTTTGCTGCATAGAAACTCAACCGCGTTTCGGCCCAAGCCGCTGGTGGCTCCGGTAACCAGTACCTTCATATCAATCCACTGTGTTTAAAAAACATCGTGCGCATTCTTCCGTGAAATACGCCTGTATGCAATGGGAAACGTGAAAGAATACAGTCTCTTTTTGTCATTAGTCTGTGATTTGTTCTGCAAGTTTGGCGATACGCTTCGCCATCCCTCTGAAAATGAACAGATGAGCCGGGATCATCAACAACCAGTAGAAGAGACCAGGCATGCCGTGCGGATGCCACCAGGCGCGTACATCGATGCGCCGATGATCGCCTTTATCTTCCAGTGTAAAGCTTAAACGGCCTAATCCCGGCGCTTTCATGCCAAACAGCAGCGTGAGCTGTTTTTCTGGCTCAACGATGATCACTTTCCAACTATCCACGGCATCGCCAACCTGCAACAACGGGTTTTCCGGGCGGCCTTTTGCCAGCTTATGGCCGACCAGCAGGTCCAGCGCGGCGCGCGTCTTCCACAAAAAATTGCCAAAGAAATAGCCTTCTTTCCCGCCGAGTCGGTTCACCACTTGCCACAGCGCTTTCAGACTGGCGGAGGTGTCGACGCTAAAGCCAGCCTGTTTGGCAAAATAGCCATATTCGGGACGCCAACGGGCGAATGCCTGAGCGTCATACCCCCAGTCGCTGGAGTTAACCAGCTTCTCTTCTTCTTTCAGCGTGCTGCGCACTGCGTCATCAAAGGCGATCAGCTTTTGCGGGATCAGCGCGCGTAGCTCAGCGTCATCGGCCAGCAGGTCATGCTTTAAGCCTTGTATCAGCGCCTTTGCTGTAGTGGGCGGTACCGATGTAATAACATTCAAAAACCACACCGAAATCCAACTGGTCGGAAACGGGATAGGGATCAACAAGCGGTGTTTGCCGCTGACGGCCATGAAATGCTCGAACTGTTCCTGATAGCTTAATATCTGCGGCCCTGCGGCTTCGAGTACGCGGTGATGGCTTGTGGGATGGTCCAACAGCGCCACCAGATAGTACATCAAATTTTCCAGCGCGATGGGCGTGGTACGCGAACGTACCCAGCGCGGAGGCGTAAGTACCGGTAGGTTGTAGACCATATCGCGCATCACTTCAAAAGCGGCGGAACCCGCCCCGACGATAATGCCTGCCCGTAATTCGGTCATCGGCACGCCTGCTTCGCGCAGGATGTCTGCGGTTATCTGCCGCGCACGCAGATGATCGGATTGTTCATGTCGCGGAGCCTGTAATGAGCTCAGGAAAATAAGCTGTTTGACGGGGATGCTACGTAGCGCATCACGCACGTTCATCGCGACCTGGCGCTCATGAGCGATAAAATCACCGCCTTCACCCATGCCATGGACCAGGTAATAAACCGTATCAACATCCGTCAGCAGCGGCGTCAGGTTATCAGGCCAGGTTAAGTCGACTTTGTGGCAACTGACGTTAGCCAGTTGCAGTTTTTCCAGACGTTCAATACGGCGTGCCGCAGCCAGCACCTGGTGCCCTTGCTGGCTGAGCGCCTGTACCAGATGCTGACCAATGTAGCCACTGGCGCCAAGAACCAAAATCCGTTGCGGCACGCCCATCTCCTTAGCGAGTTAAAAAAGCGCGCCAGTGGGCGGCGACTTCGGCAAGTTGTTCACGCGATACGTCCAGATGCATCACCAGGCGTACAATTGGGGAGGCGTTAATCAGTACGCCTTGCGCCTTCATATACTCGCCCAGCGCAGCAGCGTGCTCTTCGCCAACGCGGACAAACAGCATGTTGGTATCGTGACGCATGACGTCTGCGCCTGCTTCGCGCAGCTGTTCCGCCATCCAGGCCGCATTGTCATGGTCTTCCTGTAAACGCGCCACGTTATTTTTCAACGCATACAGTCCGGCCGCCGCCAGAATCCCGGCCTGACGCATTCCGCCGCCGGTCATTTTACGCCAGCGGATAGCACGTTTGATGTAGTCGTGACTACCGACCAGCAGTGAGCCTACCGGCGTCCCCAGACCTTTGGAGAGACAAATGGTGAACGAGTCGCAGTATTGCGTGATCTCTTTCAGCTCACAGCCGTAAGCAACGACGGCGTTAAAAATACGCGCGCCATCAACGTGCAGAGCCAGATTGCGCTCACGAGTGAATTCCCAGGCATCTTTCAGATACTCGCGTGGCAGCACTTTGCCGTTGTGGGTGTTTTCCAGACTAAGCAGACGTGTGCGGGCAAAATGGATATCATCCGCTTTGATTTTTGCCGCCACTTTGTCCAGCGGTAAGGTGCCATCCGGCGCGGCATCGATAGGCTGCGGCTGGATGCTGCCGAGCACCGCAGCGCCACCCGCTTCGTAGAGATAGTTATGTGCGCCCTGGCCTGCGATATACTCTTCACCGCGCTGACAGTGGCTGAGCAGCGCAACCAGGTTCGCCTGAGTGCCGGTAGGTAAGAAAATAGCAGCTTCTTTGCCAGAAAGCTCAGCAGCGTATTGCTGGAGAGCGTTAACGGTAGGGTCATCTCCGTATACGTCGTCCCCGACCGGGGCCGCCATCATCTCTTCCAGCATGGCGCGGCTCGGCCGGGTTACGGTATCACTGCGTAAATCAATCACGGGCATTCCTTTTTTAGTGAGGTAATGCCCTCTGTTTTACCTGAGCCAGTTAGTTTTCGCCAGTTCCATCACTTCATCACCGCGTCCACTGATGATTGCGCGCAACATATACAGGCTAAAACCTTTCGCTTGTTCGAGTTTGATCTGCGGCGGGATGGCTAACTCTTCTTTCGCCACCACCACATCAACCAGTACCGGACCGTCAATCGACATCGCCCTTTGCAGTGCCTCATCGACCTCTGAGGATTTCTCCACACGAATGCCCGTAATGCCGCAGGCTTCGGCAATCCGCGCGAAGTTGGTGTCGTGCAGCTCCGTACCGTCGGTCAGATAACCGCCAGCCTTCATCTCCATCGCCACAAATCCCAGTACGCTGTTGTTGAAGACGATAATCTTTACTGGCAGCTTCATCTGGACAACCGACAGAAAATCGCCCATCAGCATGCTAAAACCACCGTCACCGCACATGGCGATGACCTGGCGTCCCGGTTCGGTCGCTTGTGCGCCGAGTGCCTGTGGCATAGCGTTCGCCATCGACCCGTGATTAAACGACCCGAGAAGGCGACGTTTGCCGTTCATTTTCAGATAGCGTGCAGCCCAAACCGTTGGGGTACCAACATCGCAGGTAAAGATAGCGTCGTCAGCGGCAAAATGGCTGATCTGCTGCGCCAGATACTGCGGATGAATGGCTTTATCGCTCGGTTTGGCTAAATCATCCAGACCCTTGCGCGCCTCACGATAGTGCTCCAGCGCTTTGTCTAAAAACTTCCGCTCGGTTTTTTCCTCCACCAACGGCAACAGGGCGCGGAGAGTGGATTTAATATCGCCCACCAGCGCCATATCAACTTTACTGTGCGCGCCGATGCTCGCCGGATTGATATCAATCTGAATAATTTTGGCGTCGGTAGGGTAGAACGGGCGATAGGGAAACTGGGTGCCGAGCAGGATCAGCGTGTCGGCATTCATCATGGTGTGGAATCCGGATGAAAAGCCAATCAGCCCGGTCATACCGACGTCGTACGGGTTGTCGTATTCGACGTGCTCTTTACCCCGCAGGGCGTGGACAATCGGCGCTTTGATTTTTGCCGCAAACTCTACCAGTTCTTGATGCGCACCGGCACAGCCGCTGCCGCACATCAGGGCGATATTGCTGGAATAACGCAGTAGTTGCGCCAGTTTTCTGAGTTCTTCTTCTTCCGGGGTGACGACCGGGAGTGGCGCATGATACCAGTGCGTGCTGGCGCTTTCCGGCGCGGGCTTCAGCGCGACGTCGCCGGGTAATACCACCACCGAGACGCCACGATTTAATACGGCTTTACGCATGGCAATGGCGAGTTCCTGCGGGATCTGTTCAGGGCTGGAAACCAGCTCGCAATAGTGGCTACATTCGCGGAACAACTCTTGCGGGTGGGTCTCCTGAAAATAACCGCTGCCGATCTCACTGGAAGGGATATGTGCGGCAATCGCCAGGACCGGAACATGGTTGCGGTGGCAATCAAACAGACCATTGATCAGGTGTAGGTTGCCCGGTCCACATGAACCGGCACAGACGGCCAGTTCGCCGGTTAGTTGCGCTTCTGCGCCAGCGGCGAAGGCGGCAACTTCTTCATGACGGGTCGGCATCCAGTCAATCGTTCCCATGCGGTTGAGACTGTCACTGAGGCCATTTAATGAATCACCCGTTACGCCCCAAATGCGTTTAACGCCAGCTTGTTCGAGGGTTTTAGCAATAAAAGCGGCAACCGTTTGTTTCATGGTTTTCCATCTCCTTTAATGTGATACCGGTTACAAGTTTAGATGAAGATGATAGTTATGCTTCTCATTTCCCCCTTATTTTCGGCAGCTTACATTTCGAGCAGATAACGCGTAGTTTGATATCTGGCATGGTGAAACAAGGAATGAATTCAAATGGTTACTAAACTATTAAATGCAGTTAACCGAACGCTGACTCATGAAGACTTTGGCAAGTTTCTGTTACGCATCGCCGTTGGTGGATTGATGCTGTTTCATGGCTTACATAAATT
Organism: Citrobacter sp. wls714; assembly: GCF_005281025.1. Classification (NCBI taxonomy): domain Bacteria; kingdom Pseudomonadati; phylum Pseudomonadota; class Gammaproteobacteria; order Enterobacterales; family Enterobacteriaceae; genus Citrobacter; species Citrobacter sp. wls714. The sequence goes on from NZ_SZWZ01000025.1 coordinate 135,068, forward strand.
GTTCTCCGGTATTGATGGCATCAGCGGCATGCTGGTAGCGAAAGGTTTTCCGGGCTTTATTGCTTACGGCGTTCTGTTGGGGGAAGTCGTTGCGCCTTGCCTGATTATCCTTGGGATCCTGACCCGTCCGGCGGCGTTGGGGCTGGCCTTTACGATGGTGGTGGCATGGCTGATGGTCGGGATGGGCGAAACCTGGTCACTGGATAAAACTGGCGCATGGGCGATTGAGAGTCTGGTGTACTTTTTTATCGGTGCGCTGGCTGTCGCGTTTTTAGGGGCGGGGCGTTTCTCGGTGGCAAGGAATTCGGCCTGGCGGTAAAAAAAGGCCGGATATGGCGTAAACGCATTATCCGGCCTGGAGCAGCTACGAAGGGGTATTTTATAGGTTAAGCGAGTACTAAATCACCCTGCGGATGACAGGAGCAGGCCAGTACATAGCCTTCGGCTATTTCTGCATCCGTCAGCGTCATGGTGCTGCTGACCGTGTAGTTACCGTCAACCACTTTGGTTTTGCAGCAGCCGCAAACGCCCGCACGACATGCGGCAACGACCGGCACTTTATTGCTTTCCAGCGCTTCCAGCAGCGTACTGCCCACCGGCGCGTAAAACTCTTTTGCCGGTTGCAGCTTGGTGAACTTCAGACCGCTGGTGGCGGCCTCGGCAACCGGCGTGAAGAACTGCTCTTTAAAGAAGCGCGTCACGCCCAGCGCTTTGACTTCTTTTTCGACCAGATCCATATACGGCGCCGGGCCGCAGGTCATCACGGTACGAGAGACCAGATCCGGCACGCTTTTCAGCAGATCGGTCGTCAGTCGGCCAGAAACAAAACCGTGGGTGGCATTGTTTTCAGCGACTAAGGTCACCGGATATTCGCGCCATTCGTCGGCAAAAATAACATCTTGCGGTGAACGAACGTTAAAGATCACCTGCACATCGGCCTGTGGGCGGTACTTTGCCAACCAGCGACGCATTGACATGATTGGCGTAACGCCGCAACCGGCAGCCAGCATCAGGAACTTATCTTCCGCCTTATCTTCACAGGTAAATTCACCCATGGCATCGGACAGCCAGATATAGTCGCCGCGCTTCACGTCGCGGGTCAGCCACTGTGAGCCTGCACCATCGTCAATCCGGCGAACAGTCAGCGTGATGTACTCGCTTACTCCCGGTGTAGATGAAATGGTGTAAGCACGCAGGGTCTCCGCTGAATTACGTACGCTGACCAGTGCATACTGCCCGGCGCGGTACGGATAATAGTCGTGGCACAGCAACGAAATTGTCCATACATCCGGCGTTTCCTGATGGATGTGATGCACCTGCATCCGCCATGGGCACTGATGAGTTGGCATTGTCATTCTTTACTCCTTACGCGCTCAGCAGCTGCTTCATGTCTTCTTCAACGGTGGTTACGGAACGCAGGCCGAATTTTTCGTTGAGCACAGCCAGCAGATCCGGCGTAAAGAAGCCAGGCGCAGTCGGGCCAGTGACGATGTTTTTCACGCCCAGCGACAGCAGGGTCAGCAGAATCACAATCGCTTTCTGTTCAAACCAGGAGAGCACCAGAGACAGCGGCAGATCGTTTACGCCGCAGCCCAGCTTCTCTGCCAGAGTGACCGCCAGGATGATGGCAGAGTAAGCATCGTTACACTGACCGGCATCGACCAGACGCGGCAGACCCTCGATATCGCCGAACTCCAGTTTGTTGAAACGGTATTTACCGCACGCCAGGGTCAGGATCAGGCAATCGTCCGGTACGCTGGTGGCGAAGTCGGTGAAGTAGTTACGTTCGCCGCGCGCGCCGTCGCAGCCGCCGACCAGGAAGATGTGACGCAATTTTTCACGGCTGACCAGGTCGATTAAGGTATCAGCAGCGCCCAGCAGCGTCTGGCGACCGAAACCTACGGTGATCAGGTGCGGGATTTCGCTGTACGGGAAGCCAGCCATCTGCTGCGCCTGAGCAATAACCGGACCGAAGTTGTCGCCTTCGAGGTGGCTCACGCCCGGCCAGCCGACGATGCTACGGGTCCAGATACGGTCGTCGTAAGCACCCACTGTCGGGTCGATGATGCAGTTAGAGGTCATCACGATTGGGCCTGGGAAGCGAGCGAACTCAACCTGCTGGTTCTGCCAGCCGCTGCCGTAGTTACCGATCAGGTGTTTGAACTTACGCAGTTCCGGGTAGCCGTGTGCTGGCAGCATTTCACCGTGGGTATAGACGTTAACGCCGGTACCTTCAGTCTGCTCCAGCAGGTTGTAAAGATCTTTCAGGTCGTGACCGGAGATCAGGATGCATTTACCAACGGTTGCTTTAACATTGACCTGAGTCGGCGTCGGGTGACCGTATTTGGTGGTTTCACCGGCGTCCAGGATGCTCATTACTTTGAAGTTCATCTGGCCGATTTCCATAGAACACTCCAGCAGAGCGTTCATGTCGGAAGGCCAGGTTCCCAGCCACGCCATGATTTTGTGGTACTGAGCATAGATGTCGTTGTCGTACTGGCCGAGAACGTGCGCGTGTTCCATATAGGCCGCCGCACCTTTCAGACCGTACAGGCACAGCAGGCGCAGGCCGAGAATGTTCTCGCCAATCGTCGCTTTGTCTTTGTTCGGGGTAAATTCCGCTGCCTGACGTTGCAGATCGCCCAGATCGTCGCTGACCAGTTGCAGGTCCGCCATCGGGTTGTCGACCGCTGCGTTCGCATCAATGTTCAGACATTGTGCTTTCAGCGCTTCACGCAGGGCAATCGCTTCGCGGGCATAGCCGACGATACGCGGGGAGTCGAAGTTAACGTTGGTCAGGGTAGAGAAGAACGCGCGCGGGGCAAAGTTATCAATTTCATGGTCGATGATGCCGTATTCACGCGCTTTAACAGCCCATGCAGACAGACCTTGTAGGGAAGCAATCAGCAGATCCTGCAAATCGGAGGTTTCAGCCGTTTTACCGCACATACCCTGCGCGTAAGAGCAGCCGTTCCCTGCCGGAGTACGGATGGTTTGTTCACATTGCACACAAAACATGGTCACACCTTTTAAAGTTATATTTAATATACATGTTTAAGGTTATGCCTGTGCGCGCAGGGATAAAAGGGATTTCTGCTACAACTTGCAAGGAGATTGATTTAGCGCAATTTTGGCGGTAGCTGACTACCGCCAGAGAGGTATTTGAGTGAGGGTCAGGCGGAGAAAAATGCCATCAGCAGAGGGACTAACAGACTCAGGATAAAACCGTGCACGATGGCTGCCGGAACCATTTCCAGTCCGCCGCTGCGTTGTAAAACTGGCAGGGTGAAATCCATCGATGTGGCCCCGCATAGCCCCAACGCGGTAGAGCGACTGCGGCCCACCATGCCGGGAATCAACATAATGGCAATCAGTTCACGCGCCAGGTCATTAAAAAAGGCGGCACTCCCAATCACCGGCCCGAACGACTCGGTTAACAGAATACCGGACAGCGAATACCAGCCAAAACCTGACGCCATCGCCAGCGCGGTTTTTACCGGCAGGCCGAGGATCAACGCATTGATAACCCCCGCCAGCATCGAACTGGCGACGACGACGACGGCCACAATCATGCCCCGGCGATTCAACACGATTTGCTTGAGGGTCATGCCGCTGTTGCGAAGTTGAATCCCCACCAGGAACAGTAAAAAGATTAATGTATATTCGCTGGCTTCGGTGGCGTGCTGCAAAAAGGAAAGACCGGTGAGACCCAGCAGGAAACCCACCACAACAACCCCGCAAAGCTGGAGCGACTCAAACGCCATCGCGATTCGCGACGGGAGTTTCTCTTGCTGGTGGTTATGCCGCCAGGGCAGTGAACGCTCCAGCCAGAATAGCGCGGCGATATTACACAGCAAAATGACCGTCACGCTGACAGCAGAATAATGAAGTATGGCTAACAGGTTACTGGCGAGATTATCCAGAAACGCCAGGCTGATGCCCATAAAAAAGAGAATAAGGTAGACGATCCAACTCAACAGGCGATTGATGAGTTTTAATGCGCCCATATGCCGAAGTGGAATAAGGTAGCCCACAATAAGGGGAACCAGAATGATTAACAGCCCTGAAAACATGAAAGCCCGATCCTTGCTGAGATGTAAGACGAAATGCGCCAGCACACACTACTCAATGCAAAGAGGGGAGTAAAGTTGCAAATAAAAGGAAATATAGAGAGGAAAAAAAAGACCTGACTTTCGCCAGGCCTTTTTGTTATCGATTAATCACGTTTTTCCAGCAGAGTGCGGTAAATAAGACCGCCGAGAACCCCACCGATAATCGGCATAACCCAGAAGAACCACAATTGTTGCAATGCCCAGCCGCCCTGGAAGATGGCAACTGCAGTACTACGTGCCGGGTTTACGGAGGTATTAGTGACTGGAATGCTGATCAAGTGGATTAATGTTAACGCCAGACCAATCGCAATAGGTGCAAAACCTGCCGGAGCATGTTTGTCGGTTGCGCCGTGGATCACTAATAAGAAGCCAGCGGTAAGAATAATTTCAATTACAACAGCAGAAAGCATGGAATAACCGCCTGGTGAATGATCACCAAAGCCGTTCGAGGCAAAACCGCTGGCGGTTGCATCAAAACCTGCTTTACCGCTGGCAATAAGATACAGGGCCGCTGCTGCAACAATACCGCCCACAACCTGCGCAATAACATATCCAATAACGTCTTTCGCCGGGAAGCGACCGCCAGCCCATAAACCGAAGGTCACTGCCGGGTTAAAATGGCCACCTGAAATATGGCCTACGGCATAGGCCATAGTTAATACGGTCAGACCAAATGCCAATGCGACACCGGCAAATCCAATTCCCAATTCCGGGAATGCTGCGGCCAGTACTGCGCTACCGCACCCACCAAAGACGAGCCAAAACGTACCGAAGAATTCGGCTGCTAATTTCCTGAACATAACCACCTCAATTAAAAGTTCCGGGTTTGTGTTCCTTGCCCGGTAATTCATCGCTTAAAGGGACGATGATGAAAGAGCGGGTATTTTAGAAAAAAACATCATCCCTTCGCCAGTTAAATTGATGAAAAAATTTGATTTAAGGCAATATGTCGTGATTCCTTTTTGAATATTCGATGAATGAAGCATAGTTCAATTAGCTAAAAATGATGATTGAGCTTAGAAATTATAATCACAGGGAAACATAAGAAGAATATTCTTAATTTTTTTGGTTTCTGCGATTAACCTCCTGATGATATCGGGTGCTCTGAGCGCCCGGTTAACGTTATACTCCTGATAACTTGAAGGAAAAAGTTAGCATTTCCGGAGGCTATATGATTCTCGAACGCGTTGAGATTGTTGGATTTCGTGGTATTAACCGCCTGTCGTTGATGCTTGAGCAGAGTAACGTGCTGATTGGGGAGAACGCGTGGGGTAAGTCCAGTCTGCTGGATGCTCTAACCTTGCTGCTGTCGCCGGAATCTGATTTGTACCATTTTGATCGTGAGGATTTTTGGTTCCCGCCGGGGGATATACAGGGCCGGGAACATCATTTGCACATTATCCTGACGTTTCGAGAATCTCAACCGGGTCGTCATCGGGTTCGTCGGTACCGTCCTCTGGAAGCCTGCTGGACGCCGTGTAACGATAGTTATCACCGTATATTCTATCGTCTGGAGGGCGAGTGTGCGGATGACGGGACTGTCCTGACGCTACGTAGTTTTCTTGATGGCGATGGTCATCCGTTAGAGCTCGACGACATTAACGATCTGGCGCGTCATCTCGTGCGCCTGATGCCTGTGTTGCGTCTGCGTGACGCGCGTTTTATGCGGCGCATTCGTAACGGTACGGTGCCGGATTCGGCGGATGTTGAAGTGACCGCCCGCCAGCTGGATTTTCTGGCGCGTGAACTGGCTACCCGACCACAAAACCTCACTGATGGGCAGATTCGTCAGGGGCTGTCGGCCATGGTGCAGCTATTGGAGCACTATTTTTCTGAGCAGGGTTCTGGTCAGTCCCGCTATCGCCTGATGCGTCGCCGCTCCAATAACGAACAACGTAGCTGGCGCTATCTGGATATCATTAACCGCATGATTGATAAGCCCGGCGGACGAACGCATCGCGTTATTCTGTTGGGACTGTTCTCGACGCTGTTGCAGGCCAAAGGCACGTTAAGGCTTGATAAAGATGCCCGGCCTTTATTGCTGATAGAAGACCCGGAAACGCGTTTACATCCCATCATGTTGTCGGTTGCCTGGCACTTGCTGAATCTACTTCCTCTCCAGCGGGTGGCGACCACCAACTCCGGTGAGTTGCTGTCTCTCACGCCGGTGGAACATGTTGTCCGTCTGGTACGTGAATCATCCCGGGTAGCCGCCTGGCGGCTGGGACCGGGTGGGATCAGCGCGGAGGACGGTCGGCGTATCGCTTTCCATATTCGTTTCAATCGTGCATCTTCGCTGTTTGCCCGCTGCTGGCTGCTGGTGGAAGGCGAAACGGAAACCTGGGTCATTAACGAGCTGGCCCGCCAGTGCGGACATCACTTTGATGCGGAAGGTATTAAAGTCATTGAATTTGCTCAGTCAGGTCTCAAACCACTGGTTAAGTTTGCCCGCCGGATGGGAATTGAATGGCACGTGCTGGTCGATGGCGATGAAGCCGGGAAAAAGTATGCCGCCACGGTGCGCGGTTTATTGAATAACGACCGAGAGGAGGAGCGCGATCATTTAACCATGCTCCCCGCGCTGGATATGGAACACTTTATGTATCGCCAGGGGTTCGCCGATGTCTTTCATCGCGTTGCGCAGATCCCGGAAAACGTGCCAATGAATATGCGCAAAATTATCTCCAAGGCGATTCATCGGTCGTCAAAACCGGATCTGGCGATCGAGGTGGCGATGGAAGCAGGGCGGCGTGGCGTAGACGCCGTCCCTACTTTGCTGCGTAAAATGTTTTCCCGCGTGCTGTGGCTGGCACGCGGCAGAGCGGATTAGTGACGAAACATCGACGACAGCTGCGCGTGGATGCTGTCCAGTAGCTGATAGCGACGGCGGTATTCTGCGCGTTTTTTACTGGCAATCTCCGCTTCGCTTTTTCGAGCCAGCGCACGCGGAATATGATAGTACCCGCGGCTGTCGCACTCGCCGCCAAGCGACGCCCAAAATGCGTTGTAGTCGGAAAGAATCACTTTGTTTTGATCGTGGTAACGCGGACTGCGAAAGATATGCTGTTCATTACTGACAGCCATTACCTTTTCGATATTCAATTGTTCTGCCAAACGACAAATGGCTTCCATAACAAGGCGTTTGGGGAATATTCCGTGGCAGGATTTGGTCGCTTTTTGTGTTGCTTCGTGCGGAAGTTGTGAATTGCCCTGCATGCCGCCAATAAATAATGTACTTTTCCCATTATATTCGCAGAACGTAAATGTCATTTTAGTCAGTTCGTCACCCTCGCCATTTCGCACCAGAATGGTACTTTCACCCTCTTTATCGAGTACCGGAAACATCATCATGGTCACGGTAAATATCTCGTTATCTTTGCCTTCAATTTGCGCCAACTGTAAGCCGTCATGACTTAATAAGGCGTTAAATTCACCAGGCAAGAATGCATTGCGGATAACATGGTAATGAAAACGCACCGCATCTAATCGCATTCTACGATCGAAGTTGGCGGCAAGGTAAGGACGATGCAGACGAACGGGTAGCCGGGGTTGACGGGCGAGGACGTTTTCAAGCTCCGGCCACTGCGCCAGTTCAGTCATCCATTCCCGGGTAAGGCGAGGTATCAGTAATGAACGCCAGATAAACTTACGCCGAAAGCTCCGTTTATCCCAACACTGTGCAGGCCGTAACTGACCGCGGCTCAGGCTGTAAAAAAGGCCAAGGCTGGTGATGGGTTTGGTGGAAAGAAAAGCGCTTTCAGTTAGTTGACTCATAATATAAATCCGATTGATACCCTGGCATTAATTTCAGCACAGTGGATCTTAACCATTCATCAATAACTCTGTTATTCTTGCGCTTTTCAACGGCTATTTATTTAACGTTGACGTTTAACACTCCACTCTGATGGACGTATTGGGGGAAATTGGGACATTTATGAAGCTCAAGGGAAAAATCAAAAAACGCTATTTTATCTTCGCCATCATCCTTATTGTGGCGATAATTGCGCTATGGCGTACGCTTAATGCGCCTTTACCTCAGTATCAAACGTTAATTGTTCGTCCCGGCGATCTCCAGCAGAGTGTACTGGCTACCGGAAAACTGGATGCGCTGCGTAAAGTTGACGTCGGGGCGCAGGTCAGTGGGCAGTTAAAAACGCTGTCGGTCGCGATTGGCGATAAAGTAAAAAAAGATCAACTGCTTGGCGTTATCGATCCTGAACAGGCGCAAAACCAGATCAAAGAGGTTGAAGCGACGCTGATGGAATTACGCGCCCAGCGTTTACAGGCTGAAGCCGAGTGGAAGCTGGCGCGAGTGACGCTTTCCCGTCAGCAGCAGTTGGCGAAAACCCAGGCGGTTTCACAACAGGATCTCGATACCGCGGCTACCGAGATGGCGGTCAAACAGGCGCAAATTGGCACCATTGATGCACAGATTAAGCGTAATCAAGCCTCTCTTGATACAGCCAGGACCAACCTTGATTACACCCGCATTGTAGCGCCAATGGCGGGTGAGGTTACGCAAATAACCACTCTGCAAGGACAAACCGTTATTGCCGCCCAGCAGGCACCTAACATTCTGACGTTAGCAGACATGAGTACCATGCTGGTGAAAGCGCAGGTTTCCGAGGCGGATGTTATTCACCTGCATCCCGGACAAAAAGCCTGGTTCACTGTCCTCGGCGATCCGCAGACGCGCTACGAAGGTACGCTGAAAGATGTCCTGCCGACGCCGGAAAAAGTGAATGACGCGATTTTCTACTATGCCCGCTTTGAAGTGCCTAACCCGAAAGGGATCCTGCGTCTGGATATGACCGCACAGGTCCATATTCAGCTCACGGATGTCAAAAATGTCCTGACCATCCCGCTATCGGCGCTGGGCGATCCTATTGGCAATAATCGCTATAACGTCAGGCTGCTGCGTAACGGTGAAACCCGCGAGCGTGAGGTGGTGATCGGCGCGCGCAATGACACCGATGTGGAGATTGTGAAGGGGCTGGAAGAGGGAGATGAAGTCATTACTGGCGAGGGCAATCCTGGGGCAGCGAAATGACGGCATTGCTTGAGCTGAGCAATATCCGCCGTAGTTACCCGTCAGGCGAAGGGCAGGTCGAGGTGTTAAAGGACGTTTCCTTGAGCATTCAGGCCGGTGAAATGGTGGCGATTGTCGGCGCGTCTGGTTCGGGTAAATCGACGCTGATGAACATTCTCGGCTGTCTCGATAAGCCTACCAGCGGCACGTATCGGGTGGCCGGGCGCGATGTCTCCACCCTCGATAGCGATGCGTTAGCGCAACTGCGACGCGAGCATTTTGGTTTTATCTTCCAGCGTTATCATTTGCTGTCGCATTTGACCGCCGCGCAAAACGTTGAGGTGCCAGCGGTCTATGCCGGGACAGAACGTAAGCAACGTCTGGCTCGTGCGCAGGAATTACTCCAGCGGCTGGGGCTGGGCGACAGGGTTGATTATCAGCCATCCCAGCTTTCCGGTGGCCAGCAGCAGCGGGTCAGCATTGCGCGTGCGTTGATGAACGGTGGGCAGGTGATTCTTGCCGACGAACCCACCGGGGCGTTGGATAGCCATTCTGGCGAAGAGGTGATGGCGATTTTGCATCAGCTTCGCGATCGCGGACATACGGTGATTATCGTTACGCACGACCCGCAGGTGGCCGCGCAGGCCGAGCGCGTAATTGAAATTCGCGACGGAGAGATTGTACGCAACCCGCCGCCGCACAAATCTCCTGGCGGACGCGAAATCTCCGTGCCGACAGTGAAAACAGTGTCGGGCTGGAGTCAGTTTATCAGTGGTTTTCGCGAAGCGCTCACCATGGCCTGGCTGGCAATGGCTGCGAATAAGATGCGTACGCTGCTGACCATGCTAGGGATCATCATCGGTATTGCTTCGGTGGTTTCGATTGTGGTGGTGGGGGATGCGGCAAAACAGTTGGTGCTGGCAGACATTCGCGCTATCGGTACCAATACCATTGATATCTATCCCGGCAAAGATTTCGGCGATGACGATCCGCAGTATCAACAGGCGCTGAAATATGACGATTTAACCGCGCTGCAGAAACAGCCCTGGGTAAGTTCGGTGACGCCTGCGGTGTCGAAGAACCTGCGGCTACGCTACGGTAATATTGACGTGGCTGCCAGTGCGAACGGCGTTAGCGGCGACTATTTCAATGTCTATGGCATGACGTTTAGCGAAGGGACCACCTTTAACGCTGAGCAGCTTGCAGGTCGGGCGCAGGTGGTGGTGCTCGACAGTAATACCCGACGTCAGTTGTTCCCCAATAAAGCGAAGGTGGTGGGCGAAGTCATTTTGGTGGGAAATATGCCTGCTACGGTGATTGGCGTTGCAGAGGAGAAACAGTCGATGTTCGGCAGTAGTAAGATCCTGCGGGTCTGGCTGCCTTACAGCACCATGTCCGGGCGAATTATGGGGCAATCGTGGCTGAACTCAATCACCGTGCGGGTGAAGGACGGTTTTGATAGTGCTCAGGCTGAACAGCAGCTTACCCGCCTGTTGTCGTTACGCCATGGGAAGAAAGATTTCTTTACCTGGAATATGGACGGCGTCTTGAAAACCGCCGAAAAGACCACACGTACATTACAACTCTTCCTGACGCTGGTGGCGGTCATTTCGCTGGTGGTAGGTGGAATCGGCGTGATGAATATTATGCTGGTTTCGGTAACCGAACGAACGCGCGAGATTGGCATTCGTATGGCGGTTGGCGCGCGCGCCAGTGATGTGCTGCAACAGTTCCTCATTGAAGCGGTGCTGGTATGTCTGGTTGGCGGCGCGTTGGGTATCACGTTGTCGATGCTGATCGCCTTTACGCTACAGTTATTCCTGCCCGGCTGGGAAATTGGCTTCTCACCCGTTGCGCTGCTTACGGCATTCCTGTGCTCAACCGCTACCGGCATTTTGTTTGGCTGGTTACCGGCGCGTAATGCGGCCCGGCTCGATCCGGTAGATGCGCTGGCGCGGGAGTAATACTGTCGAGATAAAAATGCCAGCCGCAAGGGCTGGCATTTTGACTGCGGGATGTACACAATGAGACAGAAGGGTTATGCGACGGCTTCTGCTTCAATGACAGGCACGATGACACTGGCATGGTTGCCTTTTGGCCCCTGGTGGACATCAAACTGGACAGACTGTCCGGCTTTTAGCGTTCTGTAACCATCCATCTGAATGGTGGAGTAATGGGCGAAAATGTCTTCGCCGCCGCCTTCGGGGCAGATGAAACCAAACCCTTTGGCGTTGTTGAACCACTTAACAGTACCCGTTTCCATACTTCGACATCCTTCGTAGATCTTATATAAGTAAGATGGAATGAACCGGTTGCGGAGTGGGGGCTGTTCAAAACCTCGCCAACTCTCGAAACTACAATTTAGAGAAATCAGGCGGGGCGTCAAGCGTCAGACGGATGGAATAGGGTAAAAATGCATCAAAATTTGAAGCAGTTAACGCTATTGTCGGTTCTGTGACAGATGTCGCGGATGACACTAATAGATGATAGTTATCTAATACTTGAGGTAGATTGAGTGTGTGCATAGGCTGCTTGTCAGCGGCAACATTTTCTGCCGGAAACCGTAACTGAAGATGACGACTGACAATGAGTAAGACGAACGACTGGCTGGATTTCGATCTGCTGGCGGAAGACAAATTGCGCGACGCGCTAAAACCGCCATCTATGTATAAAGTGATATTAATCAATGATGATTACACTCCGATGGAGTTTGTTATTGACGTGTTACAAAAATTCTTTTCTTATGATGTAGAACGTGCAACGCAACTGATGCTTGCAGTTCACTATCAAGGTAAAGCTATTTGCGGCGTGTTTACTGCCGAAGTGGCTGAAACCAAAGTATCGATGGTGAACAAATATGCGAGGGAGAACGAGCATCCGTTGCTGTGTACGCTGGAAAAAGCCTGAATGCAGGCATAAATATTGGGGGAGGTGCCTATGCTCAATCAAGAACTGGAACTCAGTTTAAACATGGCTTTCGCCAGAGCGCGCGAGCACCGACATGAGTTTATGACCGTCGAGCACTTGTTACTGGCGTTGCTCAGTAACCCATCGGCCCGCGAAGCGCTGGAAGCGTGTTCTGTGGATCTGGTGGCGCTCCGTCAGGAACTCGAAGCCTTCATTGAACAAACCACACCCGTATTGCCTGCCAGTGAAGAAGAGCGCGACACGCAGCCAACGTTGAGTTTTCAGCGTGTACTGCAACGTGCGGTCTTTCATGTTCAGTCCTCCGGGCGCAATGAAGTTACCGGCGCAAATGTTCTGGTAGCTATCTTTAGCGAGCAGGAATCTCAGGCGGCCTATCTGCTGCGTAAGCATGAAGTGAGTCGTCTGGACGTGGTGAATTTTATTTCTCATGGCACGCGCAAAGACGAACCAAGTCAGTCTTCTGACTCCGGGAATCAGCCAAATAACGAAGAGCAAGCTGGCGGGGAGGACCGTATGGAGAACTTCACGACTAACCTTAACCAGCTTGCCCGTGTGGGCGGGATTGATCCGCTCATTGGCCGGGACAAAGAGCTGGAGCGCGCCATTCAGGTACTGTGCCGTCGCAGAAAAAACAACCCGCTGTTGGTGGGGGAATCTGGCGTCGGTAAAACCGCGATTGCCGAAGGTCTTGCCTGGCGCATTGTCCAGGGCGACGTGCCGGAAGTCATGGCGGACTGCACCCTTTACTCTCTGGATATCGGGTCGCTGCTGGCGGGCACCAAATACCGCGGCGATTTTGAAAAACGCTTTAAGGCGCTGTTGAAACAGCTGGAACAGGATACCAACAGCATCCTGTTTATTGATGAGATCCACACCATTATCGGTGCGGGTGCGGCCTCGGGCGGCCAGGTGGATGCGGCTAACTTAATCAAGCCTCTGCTCTCCAGCGGTAAAATCCGTGTAATAGGTTCCACAACCTATCAGGAATTCAGCAATATTTTTGAGAAGGACCGTGCGTTAGCGCGCCGTTTCCAGAAAATTGATATCACTGAGCCGTCGGTAGAAGAGACCGTGCAGATCATCAACGGTCTGAAACCGAAATACGAAGCGCACCATGACGTTCGCTACACCGCTAAAGCGGTACGTGCCGCGGTCGAACTGGCGGTGAAATACATCAACGATCGTCATCTGCCGGATAAAGCCATTGACGTGATCGATGAAGCGGGCGCGCGTGCGCGTCTGTTACCGGTCAGCAAACGCAAGAAAACCGTTAACGTAGCCGATATTGAGTCCGTGGTGGCCCGCATCGCGCGTATCCCGGAGAAGAGCGTGTCGCAGAGCGATCGTGATACGCTGAAAAATCTGGGTAACCGTCTGAAAATGCTGGTATTCGGACAGGATAAAGCTATTGAGGCGCTGACTGAAGCGATCAAAATGAGCCGTGCCGGTCTCGGACATGAGCATAAACCTGTCGGTTCATTCCTGTTTGCCGGACCGACTGGCGTTGGTAAGACCGAAGTCACGGTGCAGCTGTCCAAAGCGCTCGGCATTGAGCTGCTGCGTTTTGATATGTCTGAGTATATGGAACGTCACACCGTCAGTCGTCTGATTGGTGCGCCTCCGGGATATGTCGGTTATGACCAGGGCGGTTTGCTGACCGACGCGGTCATTAAACACCCGCATGCGGTCCTGCTGTTGGATGAAATCGAAAAAGCGCACCCGGATGTCTTTAACCTGCTGCTGCAGGTAATGGATAACGGTACGCTGACCGACAATAATGGCCGTAAAGCAGACTTCCGTAATGTGGTGCTGGTCATGACCACCAACGCCGGGGTACGTGAGACCGAACGTAAATCGATTGGGCTTATTCATCAGGACAACAGCACTGATGCGATGGGCGAAATCAAAAAAGTGTTTACGCCGGAATTCCGTAACCGTCTCGACAACATTATCTGGTTCGACCATCTCTCTACCGAGGTGATTCATCAGGTTGTAGATAAGTTTATTGTCGAGTTGCAGGTACAGCTGGATCAGAAAGGCGTCTCGCTGGAAGTAAGCCAGGAAGCACGTAACTGGCTGGCTGAGAAAGGCTATGACCGCGCAATGGGCGCACGTCCGATGACGCGTGTTGTTCAGGACAACCTGAAAAAACCATTGGCCAACGAACTGCTGTTCGGTTCGCTTGTGGATGGTGGTCAGGTAACCGTTGAATTGGATAAAGAGAAAAATGAGCTGACCTATGGTTTCCAGAGTGCGCAAAAGCACAAGCCAGAAGCCGCACATTAATCTTTAATCACCTAATCAGCCGGGCGTAATGCCCGGTTTTTTTTCGCCTGATAAAAGTGATTTGAATTGGGATATTCGGGGGAGTTTAAACGGCAGGCAAAAAATAAGCCTGCGTAAGGGAGATTACGCAGGCTAAGGAGGTGGTTCCTGGTACAGCTAGCATTTATGGGTTATGTTTTTCAGCGGGTGGGATAATACCCTTAATGAACGAAACGGTATGTGATCGATTTCTAAGAATCTTCCGAACGCTGAAAAATAACCGTAATTAACTACTTAGCATGCGGGTTGCGTGTGGACTCACCGGCAAAATTACGCATTAACAAGGCATAATTCAGATCGATATCCTCAGGTACCGGCATCCACACGGTGTAGCCATCGCCCGGAGCAACCGGCATGGCTTCGCCTTTCGCGTTTTCCATCTGCTCAAGGGTAAAGTTGATATTGCCCTGTGGGGTCATCAATTCCAGGCTGTCGCCGACGGTAAATTTGTTTTTCACCAGCACGGCTGCCAGTTCGCCTTTACGTTCGCCGGTAAATTCGCCAACAAACTGCTGACGCTCTGACACAGAGAAGCCGTATTCGTAGTTCTGATAGTCGTCATGCGTATGGCGGCGCAGGAACCCTTCGGTGTAACCGCGATGCGCCAGACCTTCCAGCGTTTCCAGCAGTTGCGGGTCGAACGGTTTGCCGGCAGCGGCATCATCAATTGCTTTGCGATAAACCTGCGCGGTACGTGCGCAGTAATAGTATGACTTGGTACGGCCTTCGATCTTCAGCGAATGCACGCCCATTTGCGTCAGACGCTCAACGTGGGCAATAGCACGCAAATCTTTCGAGTTCATGATGTAAGTGCCGTGTTCGTCTTCAAACGCGGTCATGTACTCACCTGGTCGCTGGGCTTCTTCAATCATAAAGACTTTATCTGTCGGCGCGCCAATACCCAATGTGGGTTCGACGTTTTGTACCGGGATCGGCTCGTACTTATGTACGATATTGCCCACCACGTCTTCTTTCCCTTCCTGCACGTTGTATTCCCAGCGGCAGGCATTGGTACAGGTGCCCTGGTTCGGGTCGCGCTTGTTGATGTAACCAGAGAGCAGGCAGCGCCCGGAATAGGCCATGCACAATGCACCGTGAACGAAGATCTCAATCTCCATATCGGGCACCTGGGTACGGATCTCTTCAATTTCTTCCAGCGACAGTTCGCGAGACAAGATCACGCGGGTCAGCCCCATCTGCTTCCAGAATTTGACTGTCGCCCAGTTAACGGCATTAGCCTGCACCGACAGGTGAATATCCATATCAGGGAAGTTCTCGCGCACCAGCATAATCAGACCCGGGTCCGACATGATCAGCGCATCCGGCCCCATTTCCACCACCGGTTTCAGATCACGAATGAAGGTCTTCAGCTTGGCGTTGTGCGGGGCGATGTTAACCACCACATAGAATTTTTTACCCAGTTCATGGGCTTCATTAATGCCGCGCTGCAGGTTTTCGTGGTTGAATTCGTTGTTGCGTACGCGCAGTGAATAACGCGGTTGGCCCGCATACACAGCATCTGCGCCATAGGCGAAAGCGTAACGCATATTTTTCAGCGTTCCCGCCGGGGAAAGGAGTTCCGGTTTAAACATAATTATCTCGTTCTGATGACAGGTCAGACTCGCCTCACTTAATGAGGCGGTTAGGGGAGTGCCCCCATATTAAGGGCGGGCATTGTAGCGCTGAGGGGCGGGCAGGTAAAGTCATTGTGCTGGTGGTCGCTTCGCCTTACCCGATATCATTTGGACTATCGCTGATTACGCAATTCGGCACGCATCGGCTTCCCAGCGATACCCTACGCCATACACCGCGCGAATAAAGGACTGCTCCGCATCCAGCGACTCCAGCTTACGTCGCAGGTTCTTAATGTGGCTGTCGATGGTGCGGTCGGTAACGACGCGGTAGTCGTCATACAGATGGTTAAGCAACTGCTCGCGGGAGAACACCTTTCCCGGCTCATGTGACAACGTTTTAAGTAAGCGAAATTCCGCGGGCGTTAAGTCGAGCATTTTCCCCCGCCACGACGCCTGAAAACGACCTTCGTCGACGATCAGCGGACTGTCTGCATCCATTTGTTGCAGTTCGCGCTTTGGCTTGCAACGGCGCAGGATCGTCTTCACGCGAGCAACGACTTCGCGCGGGCTGTAGGGTTTACAAATATAATCATCCGCACCAATCTCCAGTCCCAGCAGACGGTCAATCTCTTCGATTTTTGCGGTTACCATCATGATGGGAACTTCAGAGAAACGGCGAATTTCCCGACACAGTGTCAGGCCATCGGTGCCGGGCAGCATCAGATCCAACAAGATCAGATCGGGCGGCGTTTGACGTACGTAAGGCAGGACCAGATCGCCATGGCTGATGAGCGTAGGCGCGTAGCTTGCCGCCCGCAGATAGTCGATAAGCAGTTGTCCCAGCTTGGGCTCGTCTTCCACGATCAGAATACGCGGCGTGTTTTCATCAATGGGTAACTCTGTCATACATCTCTCTGTAAATCGCGTTCGAGCGGTAGCTCTACTGTAATGCTAACCCCGCCAAAAGGCGAATGAGCGGCGCGGATCAGGCCATTATGCGCCTGTACAATATTGACGCAAATCGCCAACCCCAAGCCGGAACCACCGCTGGCTCGGTTACGCGAGCCTTCAGTGCGATAAAACCGTTCAAACAGCTTCTGCAACTGCTCTTCACTCACGCCGGGAGCGGAATCAGCGAAGGTTAATAACACCATTCGTTCACGTTGTTCAGCGCTGATATGCAGCCCGCCGCCGTTGTCGGTGTAGCGCAAGCTGTTTTCCAGCAGATTGTTGAACAGCTGCATCAGACGATCCCTGTCGCCAAATACCGTCATACTGTCCGGGAGAGAAAGTTGTATCGTCAATCCCCGGCTGGCAAAGCGTTCACGAAATGCACCGCTTGCCACTTCCAGCAGGGGAATAAGATCCAGCGATGTTTTCTGGTAGGCCAGCGCGCCTTCATCGGACATGGAGAGCTGATGAAGATCGTCCACCAGTTTGGTGAGCGTTGCGACTTCGGCCTGTAAAGAGGTCACGGAGTCGGGGGTAAACTGGCGTACGCCATCCTGAATAGCTTCCAGCTCGCCGCGTAGCACCGCCAACGGCGTACGCAGTTCGTGAGAAATATCGGCCATAAAATCACGCCGCATCTGCTGGTTTTTTTCCAGCGTACTGGCAAGCTGGTTGAAATCTTGCGCCAGTTTGCCCAGCTCATCGGTACTGGTCGGCGCAACGCGGGTGGTGAAATCGCCTGCAGCCAGTTTATGCGTGCCTTCCACCAGTCGTTTGACCGGGGCCAACAGGCCGCGCGCCAGCGTAAATGTTGCCAGCGCCGCCAGAATCGTGGAGAGCGCGACGATAAGCCAACTGGAGCGTCTTTGCTGCATGTCGAAATTGATATCCGTATTTCGCGTTAAGCGCTCTACGGGAGAAGCAATCACGGCACCCACTTCGCTACCGTTGACGCGGATAGGATGGCGCATACCGTCGTGAGGGACCGGAGCGCGCGGACCGACCAACACGCGAGCGTTTTGATCAACTACCCAAAACTGGGTACGCCAGCCGTGCGGCGGCATGCCGGGACCGGGTTTATCATCGTCGTTGTCGTGTTCAAAAGAGCGCAGGATCTGAAAAACAAAGCGATCGTTATTGCGTAAGAACCGCCAGTTGCCATGCTGCTCATACTGCTCGCTCAACGCGTCGCTGAGCATTTGCAGACGCTGCTCGTTACCGTGTTTGATATAGTCAATAAAACCACGTTCGAAGCTAATGCGTACGGCCCAGTGCATACTGATCAGCAACACAATGCAGGTGGCGAAAATCGCCAGAAACAGTTTGCCGGTGATACCGGGCCGCCAGAACGTCATCAGGTGCTCCTTTTGCGCCGTGAGATCACCGCGTTAGTTTGCGTGTCGTTCGGCACGCGGGCAAAAATAATGGCGGGCAGCGCAATAATGAATGCAATGCACAGCCAGGTATACATAAAGACGGTATGCGTACTGCCGCTGTCGATAGCGATATGCTGCTGACCAAACATACCTAGCAACAGGCCAGCGATAGTCACCCCGATAC
The DNA here is from genome assembly GCF_005281025.1 of Citrobacter sp. wls714. Taxonomy (NCBI): domain Bacteria; kingdom Pseudomonadati; phylum Pseudomonadota; class Gammaproteobacteria; order Enterobacterales; family Enterobacteriaceae; genus Citrobacter; species Citrobacter sp. wls714. The sequence goes on from NZ_SZWZ01000025.1 coordinate 153,547, forward strand.
TCATCGACAATTGCATGATCATCGACAGCAGGCTGTTGCCGCTGCTGGCGAGATCGTCTGGCAGGTCTTTTAGCGTAAGGGTATTCATGGATGAAAAACGCGTTGAGTTGACCATTCCCTGTAAGAACAGCACAAAGGGCAGGGCGTAATACCAGCCGAGCAGCGCGGTGGTCATCAGCAACAGGCTGACCAGCGACAGGCCAAGCGTGGTAGTGACCAGTACGCGGCGGTAGCCAAAGCGGTTAACGACCTGTACCACAATGCGCTTCATGCCCATACTGCCGAGCACCATCGGGACCATCATCAGCCCGGCATGAAAAGGTGAAAAACCGAGTCCAATCTGTAAAAACACTGGCGTCATAAACGGCAGCATACCGCTGCCGATACGTCCGGCAAAACTGCCGAGCAGACCTAACGAGAAGGTTGGTGTGTGAAACAGATTCAGACTAAACAGCGCGCGTGGATTACGATGGGCGTGTTTCAGATATAGCGCAATAGCCAACGCCCCGCAGATAACCAGCACCGTCAGCGTGATACCGGAGATGCCGGTTCCTTTACTGCCATCGAGCGCCAGCGTTAGCACCGCCATGCCGACCGCCAGCATCGCGAATCCCGAAAGATCGAAGCGTCGCGTTTGCATGGTGTAGTTGGGCATCAGCATTAACGTTGCTATCGCGCCGACAATGCCAACCGGAATGTTCAGCAAAAATATCCAGTGCCAGGAGGCATACTCAACCAGAACGCCGCCTAACGCCGGACCCAGCAATGGGCCAATCTGGCCGGGTAACGTGACAAACGTCATCGCCGCCATATATTGCTCACGCGGGACGATTTTCATCACCGTTAGTCTGCCAACCGGCACCATCATCGCGCCACCAACGCCTTGTAAGACGCGCGCCATCACCAGCTCGTTGAGCGTGCTGGACCAGGCGCAAAACAGCGAGCCAAGCGTAAACAGGATGATGGCGGTGAAGAAGATATTGCGCACGCCAACTTTGTCCGCCAGCCATCCGCTGGCGGGCAGCATTACGGTAACGGTTAATACATATGACACAATGACCATATGCATATGTAACGGGCTTTCTCCGAGGCTGGCGGCCATCGAAGGAAGCGCGGTATTGACGATGGTGGTATCCAGCGACTGCATAAAAAAGCCGAATGCCACAATCCAAAGTTGCCAGCGGGTGCTGTCGGGAAGTTCTGTCATAACTCTGCTACCGGTTTGCTATTTTTACGTGAAAAACGCAGACGCAGACGGTCGAAAAAGAGATAGACCACGGGTGTGGTGTACAGCGTCAGGAGTTGACTTACCACCAGCCCGCCGACGATGGTGATCCCCAAAGGCTGGCGCAGTTCGGAGCCATCACCTGCTGATAACACAAGCGGCAGCGCGCCAAACAGCGCAGCCAGCGTGGTCATCATTATTGGGCGAAAGCGTAACAGGCAAGCCTGGAAAATGGCTTCCTCCGGTGGCAACTTACCGTTTCTCTGCGCTTCCAACGCAAAATCGACCATCATGATGGCGTTTTTCTTCACAATGCCAATTAATAGCATGATCCCTATCAGGGCGATTAGGCTGAACGGGGCATTGAACAGCTCCAGCGCCAGTAAAGCCCCAACGCCCGCTGAAGGCAGGGTGGAAAGAATAGTCAGCGGGTGAACATAACTTTCATACAACATGCCCAACACGATGTAGACCGTTGCGATGGCGGCGATAATCAGGATCACCTGCGAGTTCATGGTGTCCTGAAAGACCTGTGCCGTACCGGCAAAACTGCCGCGAACCGTCGAGGGAACTCCAAGCTGGGTCATCGTTCTGTTGATGGCCTCCGTCGCTTCAGAAAGTGAAGAGCCAGTCGGCAGGTTAAACGACACCGTTGACGCGGCGGACAAGCCCTGATGATTCACCGACAGCGGGGCATTCGCCGGTTGCCATTTGGCAAAGTACGATAACGGGATCGCCTTACCGTCATTGTTGATGACGAACATTTTGTCCAGCGCGCTGATGTCCTGGGTGTAACGTCGATCAACCTCCATCACCACTTTGTACTGGTTCATCGGCTGATAAATAGTCGAAATCTGCCGTTGTCCGAAAGCGTTATTCAACAGGCTGTTGGCGGCGGCAACATCGATTCCCAGACGCGACATGGTGTCGCGATCGTAAATCAGATTCATCTCCGCGCCATTGTCCTGTTGATCGGAGTTGACATCAGCCAGTTGGGGCAGGGCGGCTAACGCCTTGCGAATTTTAGGTTCCCATTCACGCAGCGCCGCCAGATCGTCGGACAGCAGTGTGTACTGATAGCTGGCGTTGGCCTGGCGTCCACCGACGCGAATATCCTGCACCGCCATCAGAAACAGATTCGCGCCCGGCTCTTTGGCCAGCGCGACGCGCAGGCGGTCGATCACCTGTTGAGCGCTTTCACGGCGTTCATCGCGTGGTTTGAGGGTAATAAACATCATCCCGCTATTGACCCGGGAACCACCGGTAAAGCCGGTGACGTTATTCACCGCCGGATCGTCGCGGATGATCTGCATAAAGTCTTGCAGTTTGCCGCGCATCGCCTGGAAAGAGATGCTTTGGTCAGCCTGGATCCCGCCCATCAATACGCCTGTATCCTGCTCAGGGAAGAAGGTTTTTGGGATGGAAATGTAGAGCCAAATGTTCAGCGCAATGGTGCCGAGTAATACCACGCCCACCAGCCGCGTATGGCGCAGCACCCATTTAAGCGATGTGCCGTAGCCCTGTTGCAGCGCCACTAACACGCGACCAAATCCCCGCTTACGCGTTTGTTCGCGCGGGGCGCTGGATTTGAGCATCCAGCCACACATCATTGGCGTTAATGTCAGTGACACCAGCAGGGAAATGCCGATTGCCACCGACAGCGTGACGGCAAATTCGCGCAGCAATCGCCCCGGCAGGCCGCCCATCAGCAACAGCGGTAGGAATACCGCGACCAGCGACAGGCTCATGGAGAGAACCGTAAAGCCCACCTCGCGCGTGCCCTGTAGCGCGGCCTGAAGTGGTTTCATTCCCGCCTCGAGGTGGCGGGCTATGTTTTCCAGTACCACGATGGCGTCATCGACGACAAAACCCGTGGCAATGGTTAGCGCCATTAACGACAGGTTGTTCAGGCTGAATCCGCACAAATACATGGCGGCAAATGTGCCGATTAGCGAGACCGGAACCGCGACGGCGGGGATGAGTGTTGCACGTCCGGAACGCAGAAAGACAAAGACCACCAGGATAACCAGCGCCACGGAGATAATCAGCGTCTGTTCAACTTCCTCCAGCGAGGCGCGAATGGTCGGCGAGCGGTCCTGGGCTATTTGCAGATCGATGGAGGCCGGGACCAGCGTTTGTAATTCCGGCAATTTAGCCCGAATGCTGTCTACCGTCTGAATGATATTGGCTTCCGGCAGCTTACGGATCATCAGCAGAATGGCCGGTTTGGCATTGGTCATCCCCGCATTACGCACGTCCTGCACCGAGTCGCTCACCGACGCAACGTCACCCAACCGCACCGCAGCGCCGTTATTGTAGTGGATGATAATGGGTTGGTATTCGGCTGCCGTTTTCAGCTCATCGTTGGTTTGTACCTGCCAACGATGGGTGTCACTCTCGATAGCTCCCTGCGGTTTACGCACGTTGGCGTTGTCGATTGCGCTACGCACGTCGTCCAGCGATACGCCCTGGTTAAACAGCGCTTGCGGGTTGAGTCCTACGCGCACGGCAGGCAGAGAACTTCCTCCCACGTCCACGTCACCCACGCCGTCGATTTGCGCGATGGTTTGCGCCAGTTGGGTCGACGCAAAATCGTACAGTTCACCCTGGGAATACGTATCAGAAGTGAGCGTCAGGATCATGATCGGCGCGTCGGAAGGGTTAGCTTTGCGGTACGTTGGGCGACTGGGCATTCCGCTAGGCAGCAGGCTTTGTGCGGCGTTGATTGCGGCCTGAACGTCTCGCGCAGCGCCGTTGATGTCTCGGTCGAATTTAAATTCGAGAATAATGCGTGTGCTGCCAAGCGAACTGCTTGAAGTCATTTCGTTCACGCCCGCGATGCGGCCCAGAGAGCGTTCCAGCGGGGTGGCGACAGAGGAGGCCATCGTTTCGGGAGACGCGCCGGGTAATGAGGCGCTGACCATAATCACCGGGAAATCCACCTGCGGCAGCGGGGCCACCGGTAGCAGACGAAAGCCCAGTATGCCGCACAGAGTGATGGCCACAGAAATGAGAATAGTCGCCACCGGACGATGAATGAAAAGCGCGAAAAATTTCATTTACGCTTCCTCTTCCTGACGTGGGAAGCGGCTTTTCACATACAGCGATAAACGGTCAAACAGCAGATAAATCACTGGGGTGGTGAACAGGGTTAATACCTGGCTTACCAGCAGACCGCCGACCATGCCAATTCCTAATGGACGGCGTAATTCGGCACCTACGCCGGTACTTAACATCAGCGGCAACGCGCCGAGCAGTGCCGCCAGCGTGGTCATCAGGATCGGGCGAAAACGCAGCAGACAAGCCTGGAAAATAGCTTCGCGTGGCGCCATACCTTGTTCGCGCTCTGCGGCCAGGGCAAAGTCGATCATCATGATGGCGTTTTTCTTGACGATACCGATGAGCAAAATAATGCCGATAATCGCGATGACGTCCAGTTCGCTGCCGGCAATCATTAACGCCAGCAGTGCGCCGACGCCCGCCGTGGGCAGCGTGGAGAGAATGGTAATCGGGTGAATAAAGCTTTCATACAGCACGCCGAGTACGATATACATCGCGACAACCGCCGCCACAATCAGCCAGATAGTGTTACCCAGCGCGGCCTGGAAGGCCAACGTACTGCCCTGAAACTGGGTGGTAATGTTCGCTGGCAGGTTAAGCGTTTTTTCGGCATCCAGAATCGCCTGTACCGCATCGCCCAATGAATAGTCGTCTGGCACATTGAACGAGATGGTTGTCACCGGAAACTGATCGAGATGGTTAATCGACAGCGGGGCAAAACGCTGTTCAATGCTGGCGATAGCGCTGAGCGGCACCACGCCGCCGTCGCTACTGGTCAGACGAATAGTCTCCATAGCCGCAAGCCCTGGCGTCGTGTCGGCGTCATGTTCTAACACGACGCGATACTGGTTTGCCTGCGTATAGATGGTTGAAATCAGGCGTTGGCCGAAGGCGTTGTACAGGGCGTTATCGACATCTGCCATGCTGATACCTAAACGGCTGGCGCTGTCGCGATTGACGTTCACATAGGCTACCAGCCCTTTGTCCTGCCAGTCACTGCTGACATCAGACACCTGCGGTAGCTGTTGTAGCTTTTCCAACAGTTGGGGAACCCAGGTGCTGAGCGCATCCAGGGAGGTTGCTTGCAGCGTGAATTGATACTGCGTCCGGCTGACCTGAGTATCAATCGTCAGGTCTTGCGTAGGCTGAAGATAGAGGTCGACGCCGGGAACGTTGTTTACTGCCTCTTGTAACCGCGCGATCACTTTTTGCACGCGATCGTCGCGTTCATCCAGTGGCTTAAGGTTGATTTGCATACGTGCGCTGTTTAATGCCGGATTGGTGCCGTCCACGCCAACAAAAGCGGTCAGGCTCTCAACCGCCGGATCTTGCAGGATGACATCTGAGACCTGACGCTGACGCTGGGCCATGCTGGCAAACGAGCTGGACTGCGGTGCCTGCAGCGTGCCCTGGATGATGCCGTTATCCTGTATCGGGAAGAAGCCTTTTGGAATAAAGACCCACAGCATGACGCTTAGCGCCAGCGTGCCAAGCGCCACGCTGAGCGTCAGCCACGGATGGTTGAGTACCTTTGCCAGCCAGTGACCGTACGCGGCGATAACGCGATCAAACATCCGTTCCGAGGCGCGCGAGAAGCGGTTCTGTTTACGTAACGATGCCTGACTGAGCATGCGGACGCACATCATCGGCGTGAGGGTGAGCGACACTACCGCAGAAATCAGGATCGCCACGGCCAGCGTTACGGCAAACTCGCGGAACAATCGCCCGACAATATCGCCCATAAACAACAGTGGGATCAGCACGGCGATCAGCGAAAATGTCAGAGAGATGATGGTAAAACCAATCTCGCCCGCACCTTTCAGGGCGGCGGTCAGCGGTTTTTCGCCTTTTTCGATATAACGTGAAATGTTCTCAATCACCACGATGGCGTCATCCACCACAAAGCCGGTGGCGATGGTTAGCGCCATTAAGGTCAGGTTATTGATAGAGAAATCAAGAAAAACCATCACCGCGAAGGTGCCAATTAGCGACAGCGGCACGGCGACCGCGGGTATAATCGTTGCCGGGATATTGCGCAGAAACAGGTAGATAATCATAACAACCAGTGCAATCGCCAACATCAGCTCAAACTGGGTGTCGGCTACGGATGCACGAATATTGGTTGTACGATCGGAAAGCACGCTGACCTTTACTGATTTAGGCAGGCTTTCAGTGAGCTGCGGCAACATTTGGCGGATGCTGTCAGCAGTGGAAATGATGTTTGCCCCCGGCTGGCGCTGAACATTCATCACAATGGCTTGTTGCTTATTGGCCCATGCGCCCAGCCAGCTATTTTCTGCCCCTTGCTCAACGTTTGCGACATCGCCCAGACGAACCGGCGCGCCGTTTTTATAGGCAATAATAAGCTGACGATATTCATCCGCAGACTGCATCTGGTCGTTAGCTGAGAGCGTGACGGCGCGCGTTGGGCCATCAAGACTGCCTTTAGCCGAGTTGACGTTGGCGCCGGTAATGGCCGTACGGATGGTTTCGCTGGTCAGACCGAGCGCGGCAATGGCCTGCGCATTAAGCTTCACGCGGACAGCCGGACGTTGCCCACCGGAAAGCGTCACCAGACCCACGCCGGAAACCTGAGAGATTTTCTGGGCGACGCGGGTTTCGACCATATCTTCCACCTGCGTCATCGGCATCGCGCTGGAGGTGACAGCCAGCGTCATGATCGGTGGATCCGCCGGGTTTACTTTACTGTAGACTGGCGGGTTAGGCAGATCGCCCGGTAATAAATTGGTAGCGGCATTAATGGCGGCCTGAACTTCCTGCTCGGCGACATCCAGCGGGAGCGTCAGTTGAAACTGCAACGTGACGACCGAAGCACCGCCGGAGCTTTGCGAGGACATCTGTTTTAAGCCGGACATTTGTCCAAACTGACGCTCAAGCGGCGCGGTCACCGCCGAAGTCATAACGTCCGGGCTGGCACCGGGGTAGAGCGTTACGACCTGAATTGTGGGGTAATCCACTTCTGGTAAAGCGGCGATCGGCAGGAAGCGATAACCAATAATACCTGCCAATAAAATGGCGACCATCAGCAGCGTGGTGGCGACGGGGCGCAGAATAAACAGGCGCGATGGGCCGCCTGAGTTGCCAGGAGGTAACACCTGCATCAGGAGTTAGCTCCTTTTTTTCCGTTGCCGCGCGGCGTAGTTTTTTCGTCTGTTACAGAGGTGTCGTGCGCCTCTACGACTTCAACTTTGGCCCCTTCCGTCAGGCGGTCAATACCGTCGGTCACTACGCGATCGCCCACGGACAGTCCGGCGGCAATCACCACTTTCTGGCTATCCTGGATACCCGGTTTAACCAGGTGTTTACTGACGTTATTGTCGCTGTTAAGCACCCAGATAAAGTGACCTTCATTACCCATTTGCAGGGCTGCTGTGGGGATAACAACGGCATTTTGTTCCGTGTCGACCAGCATGCGGGCATTAACGAACTGATTTGGGAATAAGGCATCATCCTGATTGTTAAACCGGGCCTTAACTTTGATGGTTCCGGTGGTTGCGTCGATTTGATTGTCGAGGCTCAGCAGGACGCCTTCGCTGAGTTTTTGCGAATTAGTACGGTCCCAGGCTTCGACCTTCAGCGGGTTCCCCGATTTTTGCGCCCGCAACACGGTGGCGATGTCGTTTTCGGGTAAGGTGAATATCAAGTCGATTGGGTGGGTTTGTGTAATGACGACGATGCCGGTGGTATCACCGCTGGAAATCTGGTTGCCAACATCCACCTGTTTCAGACCGACCCGTCCATCGACAGGCGCGGTTATCCGGCTCCAGTCGAGCTGTAATTGGGCGCTGGCGACGCTGGCTTCATCCGCTTTGATTGTCCCTAACGTCTCATTTACCAGCGCCTGTTGGGCATCCAGCTCCTGGCGGGAGACCAGATTGGTTTTTACCAACTGCTGATAACGCGCAAGGTCGCGACGAGCATTCGCCAGCGTGGCTTTATCTTTTGCCAGTTGCCCCTGCGCCTGAGCCAGAGCAACTTTAAACTGGCTGGGGTCTATCTCTGCCAGCAGGTCGCCAGCTTTTACCTGTTGCCCTTCCTCGAAGTGTAACGCGATAAGCTGACCCTCTACCCGGCTTCGCACCGTAGCGGTATTGGCGGCAGTAACGGTGCCCAGTCCCGTCAGGTAACGCGGAACGGCTTCCTCAGTGGCGGTAGCAGCCTGAACGGGAGCCAACGGCCCGGAACGCATACCACGACGCCCAGCCCCTGGCGAGTGCTGCGCTGGTTTGGTCGCGCCGGGTGCGGTGCTCTGGGGTTCACTGCGGCTTTGCCAGAACCAGAATGCGGCGATGGTGGTCACGACGATCACAGTTGCTATCACCCAGCGGGATTTGTTACTGCCTTTCATTGTTATGGGTTTCTCATCCTGAAACGATTCGCGGAATGATACTAGTTTAGCCAGCGAACAAGGGAGAAAAATGGAGGAATTATGAAACACTGTCGGGATTCGTCTGAATGCTGATGCGGCTTTGCGAGGCGTTACGCAACATTTAGCGTTGAAAACGGCGAACAAGAAATAGTGCGCTAGAGTGCGTTTAAGGCAAAAAGGAGGTAAGCCAGAGATTTCAGCGGGACGCTGGGACGGGAAAGCCCCTCCCGAGGAAGGGGCCAAAATAAGGAAAGGGTTATGATGAAGCACGTCATCATACTGGTGATATTCTTAGTCATTAGCTTCGCGGCTTACTAAGACACCAGGGGGAGGGGAAGCCCTCCCTAACCCTCACTCCTGAAAATAAGCCACAGCAACGGTGATGTCAATATGCACACCTTTCAGCTTGCGAGCGGCTTAGCGGAAAACAACCTCAGCCCAGCGGGCCAGTCCAGCGGTAACGGAACCGAAATCATCGCCACCGGCAATTGGGATCCCCGGAAGCTGCTCTGCGAGAGCTTTTTTGATCAGCGGTGAACGCGCGCTGCCGCCGGTCAGGTAAATCACGTCCGGTTTTTCCTGCGCGTTTTCCAGCGCCAGTTGCACCTGCTCGAGAATGCGCGCCAGGGGCTGATTAAGCGCGGTTTCCAGTCCGTGTTGACTGATATCGGTGGCCAGCGTTTCGCTGATAAACGGTATTGCCGCCGTAACTATGTTCTGGTCGGACAGCGCGATTTTGCTCTCTTCTGCGCTGCGCACCAGGCGGTAGCTCAGACGCTCGCGCCAGACTTTGAGCAACAGCGCGACTTTATCGGCTTCCCGGGCGTCACGTACAAGATCGTTTAATAAGCGTCCGTTGGCACTACTGTAGAACTCACTTTGCGCGGGGACATCGTTAATCGCGACCGCGTTCCACCAGGGCAGAATAGGTAAGGCGATGCCTTTTTCCGTTTCTCCACCCATGCCGAGGAGCGGCATCAAGTGTTTAAAGGCCAGCGCAATATCCAGATCGTTCCCACCTACGCGGCAGCCGCTGTGCCCCAGCAGGCTGTTTTCGCGATCGGCGCGTTGATGCCATTGTGGTCCCATTAGCAACAATGAACAGTCGGTTGTACCCCCGCCAATGTCCACGACCAATACGCGTTTTTCTTCCTGCAGCGTGGCTTCGTAATCCAGACCAGCTGCTACCGGTTCGTACTGAAAGACGACATCCTGAAAACCAGCGCGTTTTGCCGCACGTTCAAGGATACCTTGCGCCTGAATATTGGCGTCATCGCCACCTAAACCCTGGAAGTTGATTGGGCGACCAATAACGGCCTGGGTGATGGCTTCCGGCAACTGGCTTTGTGCCTGATTACGAATATGCAGCATCATGGCACAGACCAGATCCTCAAACAGCGCAACCTGCTGCGGTTTCAGACCGCTGGCACCGAGAAAGGATTTTGGTGATTTAACGAAGTACACCTCTTCCGGATCGTCAATATAGTGACCCAGCGAAGCCAGACCGAACTGCACGCTGTTGGCATTAACATCGATATCTTCTTCGCGGTTATAGCGCATCGCACGGCGCAGTAACGCCTGCGTTTCATCATCCGTGGTTGGAACGTCGTGATGCCGATACAGCCATTCACTGACCGCTTCGCGTGTTGGCGCACAAAGCATTGAGGGCAGAAGCGTGCTGTTATTTTCCATTTTGAGCAACTGTGGCTGCCCGTCTCGCATAACGGCCACTGAACAGTTTGCCGTACCGTAGTCAAAACCAATAAACACCGTAAAAATCCCCATGCCAGTGAAGAAGGGGCGTGACTTTAACGAAATGTTGACGTCCCGACAACTGGAATATGAAAGCAAGGCGTATCGTTTGAATACCGTTTATGCTGTAGGTTTGCTGGAAAAGGAAAATGCAATGTTCACGCTGAGTTGGCAACCGCCTTACGACTGGCCCTGGATGCTGGGGTTCCTGGCCGCCCGTGCGGTGGAAGGGGTAGAAACCGTGGGGGATCTGCGTTATGTCAGAAGCCTGTCCGTCGGGAATCATCGTGGTCTGGTGCGCGTGATACCGGATCTACACACCCATCAACTACACGTGACGTTGAGTCAGGGGCTACAGCCGGTGGCCGCAGAGTGTCTGGCTAAAATGACACGTTTATTCGATCTTACCTGTTGCCCGCAGCAAATAGCCAGCGCGCTGGGAAGCCTTGGAGCAGCGCGTCCGGGACTGCGTTTGCCGGGCAGTGTCGATGCTTTTGAACAAGGAGTACGAGCGATTTTAGGGCAGTTAGTCAGCGTGGCTATGGCGGCGAAACTGACGGCGAAAGTGGCGCATACTTATGGGCAAACGCTGGAGGATGCCCCAGAGTATGTGTGTTTCCCTACCCCTGAATCGCTCGCTGATGCCGAACCATTACACCTGAAAGCGTTAGGGATGCCGCTCAAACGCGCTGAAGCGTTAATTCATCTGGCTCGCGCGACGCTGGATGGAACGCTTGCGACGCAAGCGCCTGCCGATATCGAGCAAGGCGTCAAACATCTGCAAACGTTCCCCGGAATAGGGCGCTGGACCGCCAACTACTTTGCGCTGCGGGGCTGGCAGGCGAAAGATGTTTTTCTGCCGGATGACTATCTGATTAAACAACGTTTTGCCGGCATGACGCCCGCCCAGATACGGCGGTATGCAGAGCGCTGGAAACCCTGGCGCTCCTATGCGTTATTACATATCTGGTATACGGATGGCTGGCAGCCGTCAGTTGATGGCGAAATTACTGGTATTCAGTAGCAGATCCAGCGGTTGGGCGTCGGCAATGATATCGCCATAAATCATATCAATCCCGATGCCAGAAAGCGCATCCATGATCAGCGGCAACTGCACCGGGCCGGCGATGGTTTTAATGTCCAGACGCTGAGCATGGCCCTGGATAATGGACACCCACATTTCGTCAATCAAGTTACCGTGGACGCTGGCGCTTAGCTCGCTGTCGAGCAGCAGGTAATCAACCATGTGATATTTCAGGTTGTCAAAAAGATCTAAATCGCGACCGACATGACTTAGAATAATTCGACATCCGCACTGACGCAGTCGATGTAGTGTGGATATAGCCTGCGTTGGGTTTGTTTTTATCACGTTAGACGGAACGGTCAGGTGCAGCAGTCGTGGTGGTAACGGACTTCTTTGCAGTTGCCCCAGCAGCTCGTCAACAAGTTCTGTATTCAGCAGCCCGGCGGCGGAAAGGGGCAGGGCAATGCTGAGTCCCTTACTGGCGACGGCCGGGGCAGCACTCTGGAAGAATTCGGTAAATACCCGGCGGTCAAGCGCCTGATTCAATGTAGGATCGACCAGCCCGGCACGGAAAGCGTGTTCTTCAATAATCTCCCCTTCAGCTGTCCCTAAACGTAGCGAGAGGAGCCAAAAGCTGAACGTCTCCGGTATACGCGGGGAGGCCACGCCCCTGGCGATGATTAACATTGGATTGTGCGTAATGGTGTGTCTTTGTTCATCCAATGACAGCTGGCTTCGCGCAGCATGAGCCTCGCTTTGCTGGGGTTCATAAACGCAGACTCGCCCACGCCCACTGTTTTTCGCCGCATAACAGGCAATATCCGCCTGAGACATGACGTCGCTGGCGACATGGTTTTTTTCATCAATGAGCGTAATCCCCGCACTGGCGCCAATGCGGTGTAACCGGCCCTCCCACATAAAGTGGTAATCGTTGATGGCGCTGATGATGCGACCTGAGATAAAGCGGGCACTTTCGATATTACAATCTGGTAGCAACAGACCAAACTCGTCGCCGCCAAGGCGCGCCAGCATATCGCTGGAACGCAGCATGCTTAGCATCAGTGAAGAGAGTTCGCGTAGCAGGGCATCGCCTGCGGCGTGACCGGCGCTATCGTTTACGGCTTTAAAACGATCGAGATCGATAAAAACCAAAGCATGCTGTTGGTGCGTGTCGTGAACCGTATGCAGTAACTGCTTTAGATGATTTTCGAAGCTGACGCGGTTTGCCAACTGCGTCAGATCGTCATGCGAGGCGCTATAGCTAAGCTGGCGCAGCATTTTACGTGATTCGGTGACATCCTGAATCACCAGCACCGAGCCAATGCTGCCGCCATCGAGAGTACTAAGGGGGGTGATGCTGTACTGAATGTCATAACTGCTGCCGTTGCGACAATGCAGAACGACTTCCTGCTCGATGGCCGTACGCGACATGTCAGCACTGTAGATATTTTCCATCAGCGGACCGTTGTCGCCGAAAGTAATACGTAGTACCGTCAGCAGCGGAATGCCGATTGCGCTTTCCTGCTGCCAGCCGCTCATTTTCTCTGCGACCGGATTCATAAAGGTCACGTTCATATCAACATCAATACAAATCACCGCTTCGCCAATCGAATCCAGCGTAATGTGCAGACGTTCTTTTTCCTGATACAACGCTTCGTTAAGCTGCTTCACCTCGGTCATATCCATATTGATGCCAAGGAAGCGTTCAACTTCACCGTCTTTATTCAGTACCCGGTTTGCCAGTGAGCGGATATGCCGCACGCCATCTTTGACCGCAATACGAAACTCGAGCTTAAAGGGGGCCCGTGCGGCCAGCGAATCGCGAATGACATTTTTAGCATGTTCACGATCTTCGGGCACAACGCAGTCATACCAGACTTGCCAACTGGGTTTGATATGCGCAGGGACTTCATAGAGGTCAAACATGCGCTTATCCCAACTGATTACGTCAGGCTGTAGCTCCCATTCCCAGATTCCGATTCCCCCGGCTTCGTTGGCGAGGGTAATGCGCTCCATCAGCCGCTTGTTAATCCACTCGGTATGCTTCAGATCGTTAATATCCTCAACCTGCGCAATAAAGTAGAGGGGGGTATTGTCGCTATGACGCACCAACGAAACGGCCAGCAAGGCCCAGACGACATCACCGGAGCGCGTGTAATAGCGTTTTTCCATGGAGTAGCTGTTGATTTCTCCGCGCGCCAGCATATCCAGCTGTTCGAGATCATTGTTCAGATCTTCCGGCCAGGTTAATTGCTGGAAGGTTAGCGAACGTAGCTCATCCTGGCTGTAGCCCAGAAACTGGCACAACGCTTTATTCGCCTGGAGCCATTGCCCTTCGGTCCCCACCAGCGCCATACCAATCGCGGAATATTCCATGGCATTGCGAAAGCGCGATTCGCTTTCAGAGATATGTTTGCGTTCGGCCCGAAACGCGTACATCACCATCGTCATCATATTGGCCGGCAGCAGGATCATCAAAAACGGCAGCCACGGCAGGCTGGTCATCAAGTTGGGTTTGGGGATGTAGAGCAGAGAAGGGTCTGCGGCCAACATCATCGAGACCATCATCACGGTGCTGAGGAAAATTAAAAATGCCTCCATTCGCGGCAGGCGAACAGCGCTCCACATCAACAGGACGATAACGCAGGTAAAAGGCCATGGAAGATACATCATGGACAGCCAACTGAACGTCAAGGTCACCAGAAGTGTGATGACGGTTTCCAGCAGTAACCGCGGGTCGCGGTGGCGGAGCAAATAATGTGGCTTAAACAGCAAACCTAACGGCACCAGCGCCAGCGCGCCGATGGATTCTGACAGAACCCAAATAAGAAAAGTATTTAACGAGGTTTCCTTTGGCAGCAATAACCACAGTAACAATCCGCCCAACACAGGGGGAACCACGGCGCTGCCAAATGCCAGGCGCGCCCAGTCGTTAAGATTTTGTAAGGGGTTGTACCAGGGCAGCAGTTTACGCAATAGCATTGCGCCAACGATAGCCTCAATAATGTTGATGGTCGTATAGGTGAAGCTTAGCGATTCTCCGGGGAAGAAGAGTAAAGACGCGCCGATATTACCAAATGAACAAGCCAGCGCGATTCCCGGCCACATCTTTCCCGCATGGCGGTAAAAAGCCACCATCATGATTGACGTTGGGAACCAAAGCGGGGCCAGCTGCGCACCGAAACGTGACAGTTCCAGCGAGAATAGCGTAAAAATGAAAGCCACCAGACCTAAACTGGCCATGCGCAGTAGAGGATGAGGTAAGGTAACTAAAACATGTTGGGATTGTTTACTCATTACCACTCTACCCAAATAGCCGATGTCGTCCGGGAGATATGCCGGATACATCATGTTTAATCTGCGATTATGCTAGTACAAACAATTTACAATTTATACGCCAGCTGCTCATAAATTAACACTCTCAAGCTATTAATTCCTAAGGCTGATAGATAAATTTAGCACCTGCTTTAAAACTGATCATTTTAATTTGCGACAAGGAAAGCATTGGTGCAGGCTGGACTGGCATCGCGCCGCTGAAATCCCTATAATTGCCGCGTTTGGCGTTTCGACGCCGCCCTTCCTTACATCCAGGTTAATCAGGTCGCTAAATTTATGACTGATCAGTCCCATCAGTGCGTCATTATCGGCATCGCCGGCGCATCGGCTTCCGGCAAGAGTCTTATTGCCAGCACGCTTTATCGCGAATTACGTGAACAAGTCGGTGACGAACATATTGGCGTTATTCCCGAAGACAGCTATTACAAAGATCAAAGCCATCTGTCGATGGAAGAACGTGTAAAAACCAACTACGACCATCCGAACGCGATGGATCACAGTCTGCTGTTTCAACATCTACAAACGCTTAAACGCGGAAGCGCCATTGAACTCCCCGTTTACAGCTATGTTGAGCATACGCGCACGCAAGACACTATTCATATCGAACCCAAGAAAGTGATCATCCTGGAAGGCATTCTGCTGCTGACAGACGCGCGTTTGCGTGACGAGATGAACTTCTCAATTTTTGTTGATACGCCGCTGGATATTTGCCTGATGCGCCGTATTAAACGGGATGTGAACGAGCGTGGTCGTTCTATGGATTCGGTGATGGCGCAATACCAAAAAACCGTACGTCCAATGTTCCTGCAATTTATTGAGCCTTCAAAACAATACGCCGACATCATCGTGCCGCGCGGGGGTAAAAACCGCATCGCCATCGATATTCTGAAGGCTAAAATCAGCCAGTTCTTTGAATAAGTTCAGCGAATTGTGTACCGTTCAGTGATAACCTGGTTCACCCTTAACGCACCTGGCATTAAGGGGTTGAAGCACGAAAGGAGAAAGTGCCATGCGTTTATGTGACCGAGATATTGAAGCCTGGTTGGATGAAGGTCGCCTGTCGATCACTCCACGCCCTCCTGTCGAGCGAATCAATGGCGCCACGGTAGATGTGCGTCTTGGTAACAAATTCCGTACGTTCCGCGGTCATACGGCGGCGTATATCGATTTGAGTGGACCGAAAGATGAAGTCAGCGCCGCGCTGGATCGTGTAATGAGCGATGAAATCGTCCTCAAGGACGGCGAGGCATTTTTCCTGCATCCGGGTGAACTTGCGCTGGCGGTGACGTTCGAATCCGTGACGTTGCCTTCCGATCTCGTCGGTTGGTTAGATGGACGTTCTTCATTAGCGCGTCTGGGACTGATGGTACACGTTACCGCACACCGTATCGATCCGGGCTGGTCAGGGTGCATCGTACTGGAATTTTACAACTCCGGAAAATTACCGCTGGCCCTGCGCCCGGGCATGCCGATTGGCGCGTTGAGTTTCGAACCGCTTTCCGGTCCGGCTGCGCGACCTTACAACCGTCGTCAGGATGCAAAGTATCGCGATCAGCAGGGCGCTGTTGCCAGCCGGATCGATAAAGACTGAATGTTTTCAGTCCATTGGGGATAGCATGAGACGATTTCTGACGACGCTGATGATCCTTCTGGTCGTGCTGGTGGCCGGTTTTTCTGCGTTAGTACTGTTGGTGAATCCGAATGATTTCCGTGCGTATATGGTCAAGCAGGTTGCTGTGCGTAGCGGATATCAGCTGCAGTTGGATGGTCCTCTGCGTTGGCACGTATGGCCTCAGCTGAGCATCCTCTCGGGACGCATGGTGTTAACCGCTGAAGGCGCCAGTGAACCCCTGATTCGTGCCGACAATATGCGTCTCGACGTCGCGTTGTGGCCGTTGTTGAGTCATCAGCTCAGCGTGAAGCAGGTGATGCTCAAGGGGGCTGTGATTCAACTGACCCCGCAAACTGAGGCGGTGCGTGGACAAGATGCGCCCGTTGCTCCCAAAGACAATACGTTGCCCGATCTGGCGGAAGACAAAGGATGGTCGTTTGATATCGCCAGTCTGCGCGTGGCCGACAGCGTTCTGGTATTCCAGCATGAAGACGACGAGCAGGTTACGGTTCGCGATATTCGTCTGGAGATGGAACAGGATAGCCAACACCGCGGTACGTTTGATTTCTCCGGGCGCGTGAACCGCGATCAGCGTGACCTTGCGTTATCCTTAAACGGCACCGTCGATGCCTCCGACTACCCGCATAATTTATCCGCTAATATTGAGCAGTTAAGCTGGCAACTGCAGGGGGCCGATTTGCCGTCGCAGGGAATTAAAGGTGAGGGGCAACTTCAGGCGCAGTGGCTGGAAGAGAAAAAACAGCTCGCGTTTAGCCAGATTCATTTGACCGCTAACGACAGCTCTCTCGCCGGGCAAGCCCAGGTGTCGTTGTTAGATAAACCCGAATGGCTCGTCGACCTGAAATTTGGTCAGCTCAATCTGGACAATCTGATTGTGCAACGCGATGCCGTGGCAGCGACAAACGGTGAGGTGCAGCAAGGCCAGGGTCAGGCGACGCTGGCGCGTCCCGTCATTGCTTCGCAGGTTGATGCTGTCTCTTACCAGGGACTCAAGGGATTCTCGGCAGACATCACGTTACAGGCTGACAAGGTATTGTGGCGTAAAATGGCGTTTGAGAATGTCTCGGCAAAAATAGATAACCAGTTCGGCTTACTGAAGGTCGTGCAACTGGAAGGGAAAAATGACGGTGGACATGTTTCGCTTCCCGGTACGTTGGACGCCAGAAAAGATGAGCCGCGAGCAGTCTTTCATCCGCGACTGGAAGGTGTAGAAATTGGCACAATCCTGAAAGCCTTCAACTACCCCATCGCGCTGACCGGCAAGCTGTCACTGGCGGGAGATTTTTCCGGTTCAGATATTGACGCCCAGGCGTTTCGTCATAGCTGGCAAGGCCAGGCCCATGTCGAAATGAGCGATACGCGAATGGAAGGGATGAACTTCCAGCAGATGATACAACAAGCCGTAGAACGCAGCGGCGGTGATGTTAAATCACAGCAAAACCTGGATAACGTCACCCGACTGGATCGCTTTGTAACCGATCTGACGCTGGATAACGGCGAGCTTACGCTGGATAATATGGCCGGTGAGTCTGCGATGCTTGCGCTGACGGGCAAGGGGACGTTGGATCTGGTGAAGCAGAATTGCGACACGCAGTTTAACATTCGCGTGCTGGGCGGCTGGGATGGCGAAAGCAAGCTGATTAAGTTCCTGAAAGCCACGCCGGTTCCTCTCAGGGTTTATGGCCAGTGGCAGGCGCTGAACTATAACTTGCAGGTTGATCAGCTGTTGCGTAAGCATCTGCAGGATGAAGCGAAACGTCGTCTGAACGATTGGGCCGATCGCAATAAAGACTCCCGCAACGGTAAAGATGTTAAGAAGTTGCTGGATAAACTCTGATTCAAATTGCCGGATGGCGACTGATGCGCCATCCGGCGGGTGATTTACACCTCGTAATCCATCTCTTCTTCACCGTGTAGCGGTATCAACTGGACTTTTTGCACGCGATGGTTTTCCACCTGCAAGGTTTTTAGTCGGTAGTCACCAACCTGAACTTCCTCTCCGGTTTTCGGAATACGCTGTAAATATTCCATCAAAAGCCCGGCAATGGTGTGATATTCACGTTTTTCATCTAACGGAATAGGGACGTACTGCACCAGATCTTCCAGCGGCATGTGACCGTTAGCCGTCCACGAACCATCGGCATTTTTCTGGATATCATGGCGGGCATCAATCTCTTCTACTTCATTTGGCAGATTACCGGCGATGGTTTCCATCACGTCACTGAGCGTCACGATCCCTTCTACAGAACCAAATTCATCAGCAATAAAAGCGAAGTGCGTGCGGGCATTACGGAACTGCTCCAGCGCCGGAAGCAGCGGCAGCGTTTCCGGGAACACCAGCGGCTGACGAATCAGAACGCGTAAGTCGAGCGGCTCACCGCGCAGAGACTGCTGCAGCAGATCGATGACATGCACTACGCCCAGCAGTTCTTCCTGCTCGTCTTCCCCGGTAACGACCAGACGCGTATGCTGGTTTTTTTCCAGTAAAGCGCGAATTTCTGCTTCGGGTGCGTTGAGATCGACGTGTTCAATGTCGTGGCGTGAGGTCATGATGCTGCTGACGGTACGCTGATTTAGATTCAGTACGCGCTCAATCATCCGCCGTTCCTGAGGCGCAAAAATCTGTCCTTCCTGGTGATCCGCCAGCATAGCAGCGGTTTCGGCATCCAGTTCGGCATCTTCTTTTTGACCGCTCAGCAACCTCATCACCGCCTCGGCGGTGCGCTGGCGCAAGGTATGATTGGCTGACAGGAAGCGACGACGGTTAAAGATTGCCAGCTGGTTCAAGGCTTCGATCATGACCGAGAAGCCGATAGCGGCGTACAGATAACCTTTCGGGATGTGGAAACCGAACCCTTCGGCGACCAGGCTGAAACCAATCATCAGCAGGAAGCTCAGGCACAGAATAACGATGGTTGGGTGGCTGTTGACAAAGCGAGTCAACGACTTGCTGGCGAGCACCATCAGGCTGATGGCAATAATCACCGCCGCCATCATCACCGCCAGGTGATCGACCATCCCGACGGCTGTAATGACTGAATCCAGAGAGAATATGGCGTCCAGCACCACTATTTGCGCGACCACCCCCCAGAACTTAGCGCCTTTACGCTGGGTGGGATTGTCGCTGTCTTTTCCTTCCAGCCGTTCATTTAGCTCCATTGTGGCTTTAAACAACAGGAAGAAACCGCCGAACAGCATGATCAGATCACGCGCGCTGAAACTGAGGCCGCGAATGCTGAACAGTGGCGTAGTCAGCGTCACCAGCCAGGATATTGATGCCAGCAGCAGCAGTCGCATGACCATTGCCAGCAGGAGCCCGGTAATACGCGCCTTATCCCGCTGGGCAGGAGGAAGTTTCTCCGCGAGGATGGCAATAAAAACAAGATTATCAATGCCAAGAACAAGTTCGATCACGATTAGCGTGACGAGTCCGGCCCAGATTGACGGATCGGCAATCCATTCCATAGTAAGTGCTATACCCATAGTTGTATGACAATTGTCACAATTCGATCATGGGTAAAACTGGCGGAAAATGCAATGCCGGAAAGGGATTTCTCTGGTGGTTATATCAGGATGCCAGCGGGAAATAGCCGTAATGTAACTACAGGAAATAATTTTCTTTAGCTAATTATATTTAGGAAATATCGCAGGTGGTGTATTTATTTAGCAATGCTGTCAATATCGATAAAATCCTAAAAATATATAAATTATAGCCTTAATATTATTCTTAAAAGCAAGTGAGCGGAGGCTTGTTATCTTGCCTGCTATTCACTTAGCTGCAACAATTCTTCCGGTAATAATCAAAAGATAAATATTTCCTCATCAACCAGTGACGTTATTCCCGATGCGTTGCTGTTCTGAATGTGATGAAAATAAAGGAGAAAATAAAAATTTAAATTAATCAGTGCATTGGTAGCTAATGAAGCCAGGGGCGGTAGCGTGTCTGGCCACCTGAAAACAAGCCTGAATTATTCTGTCAAGAGACCGCAGATGAATCCATTATTTTTAGGATTGATGCCAGTTAAATTCCTTTTCAATTAACGGCAAGGTAAATGTGTACAGGCGAAGCCGCTATTTAGAACGCACGTGATAATTACTCTGCCAAAGTGATAAATAATCAATGATGAACTCCAAACTTAAATTGATACCAGTCCTGGTATCGGTAATCTTGATAAACGGTTGTACCGTGCTTCCGGGCAGCAATATGTCTACGATGGGCAAAGATGTGATTAAACAGCAGGACGCTGATTTTGATATCAACCGGATGGTGAATGTTTATCCACTGACCCCGCGACTGGTCGAGCAATTACGTCCTCGTCCTAATGTTGCGCAGCCTAACATGTCGCTGGAGCAGGAGATTGCAGGATATCAGTATCGGGTCGGTCCGGGCGATGTCCTGAATGTGACCGTCTGGGATCATCCTGAACTTACAACCCCGGCCGGGCAGTATCGTAGCTCAAGCGATACCGGCAACTGGGTGCAGCCGGATGGCACCATGTTTTACCCCTATATTGGCAAAGTCAGCGTGGTGGGAAAAACGTTAGCCGAAATTCGTAGTGATATTACCGGGCGCTTAGCGAAGTACATCGCTGACCCGCAGGTGGACGTTAATATCGCCGCTTTCCGCTCGCAGAAGGCTTATGTCTCCGGGCAGGTGAACAAATCTGGCCAGCAGGCCATCACCAACGTACCGCTTACCATTCTTGATGCCATTAACGCCGCAGGCGGTCTCACCGAGGCGGCTGACTGGCGCAATGTTGTACTGACTCACAAAGGGCAGGAGCAACGTATTTCACTGCAAGCGCTGATGCAAAATGGCGATCTGAGCCAGAACCGTCTGCTCTATCCTGGCGACATTCTGTTTGTTCCGCGTAATGACGATTTGAAAGTCTTCGTGATGGGGGAAGTGAAAAAGCAGAGCACCCTCAAAATGGACTTCAGCGGTATGACGCTCACTGAAGCGCTTGGCAATGCGGAAGGTATCGATCTGACTACCTCCAACGCCAGCGGCATTTTCGTTATTCGTCCGTTGAAAGGCGAAAGCGGGAACAACGGCAAGATCGCGAATATCTATCAGCTTGATATGTCCGATGCGACTTCGCTGGTGATGGCGACGTCATTCCGACTCCAGCCTTACGATGTGGTGTATGTCACGACCGCACCGGTTGCCCGCTGGAACCGTTTGATCAATCAGTTGCTGCCGACCATTAGCGGTGTTCGCTATATGACGGACACGGCCAGCGACCTTCACAACTGGTAATCGTCATGTTTAACAAAATATTAGTTGTCTGTGTGGGGAACATTTGCCGTTCCCCAACGGCGGAACGCTTGTTAAGGAAGTTTCATCCGGCATTGACGGTCTCTTCTGCGGGTCTCGGGGCGCTGGTGGGTAAAGGTGCGGATCCCTGTGCTATCAGCGTCGCGCAGGCGCACAACCTGTCACTGGAAAATCATTGTGCCCGGCAGATCTCGGGACGCATGTGCCGGGAGTATGACCTGATCCTGACCATGGAAAAACGCCATATCTCAGCCCTGTGTGAAATGGTGCCGGAGATGCGCGGCAAAGTGATGCTCTTTGGTCACTGGGACAGCGAACGCGAAATTCCCGACCCGTACCGTAAAAGTCGGGATGCGTTTGACGCGGTGTACACATTACTTGAACGGTCTGCCCGCCAATGGGCTCAGGCATTGAACGCGGAGCAGGGAAAACAATGACAGAAAAAGTAAAACAGTCTGCCGCGCCGGTTACGGGCAATGATGAAATCGATATTGGTCGTCTGGTAGGGACGGTGGTGGAGGCTCGCTGGTGGGTGCTCGGCATTACCGCAGCTTTTGCCGTGTGTGCGGCGGTTTACACGCTGTTTGCCACGCCGATCTACAGTGCGGATGCGCTGGTGCAAATTGAGCAAAATACCGGGAATTCGCTGGTACAGGATATTGGCTCGGCGTTGTCGAATAAACCGCCGGCCTCGGAAGCGGAAATTCAGCTCATTCAGTCACGGCTGGTACTGGGAAAAACGGTAGACGATCTCAATCTGGATATCGCGGTGACGAAAGATACATTTCCGATTTTTGGCGCCGGCTGGGATCGGTTGATGGGGCGCCAGAATGAAACCGTTAATGTCACCACCTTTACTCTGCCAAAGGCGATGAAGGAACAGACCTTTACGCTAAGCGTGCTGAACGACAAAAGTTATCAATTAGTCAGTGATGGGGGATTTAGCGCCCGTGGTCAGGTTGGGCAATTGTTGAATCACGGTGGCGTGACGATGCTGGTTGAGGCGATTCATGCCAGTCCTGAGAGCCAATTTACCGTCAGCAAATTTTCCACACTGGGCATGATTAACACCCTGCAAAATAACCTGATGGTGACAGAAACCGGCAAAGATACTGGCGTATTGAGCCTGACTTTTACCGGCGAAGACCGCGAACAAATCCGCCAGATCCTCGACAGTATTACCCGCAACTATCTGCAACAAAACGTCGAACGTAAGTCAGAAGAGGCCGCTAAAAGTCTGGCGTTTCTGGCAAAACAGTTGCCTGAGGTGCGTAACCGTCTGGACGTTGCTGAAAACAAGCTGAATGCCTTCCGCCAGGATAAAGACTCCGTGGATTTGCCGCTGGAAGCTAAAGCGGTGCTGGACTCCATGGTAAATATCGATGCACAGCTCAACGAACTGACCTTTAAAGAAGCGGAAATCTCCAAGTTATTCACCAAAGCGCACCCGGCGTATCGCACGTTGCTGGAAAAACGCCAGGCGCTGGAAGATGAGAAAAGCAAGCTGAACGGACGTGTTACTGCAATGCCGAAAACGCAGCAGGAAATTGTCCGGCTGACCCGCGATGTGGAGTCCGGTCAGCAGGTCTATATGCAGCTGTTAAATAAGCAACAGGAACTGAAGATCACCGAGGCGAGTACGGTCGGAGATGTACGCATCGTCGATCCCGCGATTGCCCAGCCAGGCGTGCTGAAGCCGAAAAAGGCGTTGATTATTCTCGGTAGCATTATTCTTGGTTTGATGCTTTCAGTGGTGGGCGTATTGCTGCGTTCCCTGTTTAATCGCGGTATTGAAAGCCCGCAGGCGCTGGAAGAGCATGGCATCAGCGTGTATGCCAGCATCCCGCTTTCAGAATGGCAAAAAGCGCGTGATAACGTTCAGACCATTAAAGGTGTGAAGCGCTACAAACAAAGCCAGTTACTGGCGGTGGGGAATCCAACGGATCTCGCCATAGAAGCGGTCCGCAGCCTGCGTACCAGTTTGCACTTCGCCATGATGCAGGCGCGCAACAACGTGTTGATGCTGACCGGCGTCAGCCCGTCGATAGGTAAAACATTTGTCTGCGCTAACCTGGCGGCGGTCATTAGCCAGACTCATAAACGCGTGCTGTTGATCGACTGCGACATGCGCAAAGGCTATACCCACGAACTGCTGGGGACCAATAACGTCAACGGTCTGTCCGAGCTCCTCGTCGGTAAGGGAGATATTACCTCCTGCGCGAAACCGACCTCTATTGCGAATTTTGATCTGATCCCTCGCGGACAAATCCCTCCTAACCCTTCAGAGCTTCTGATGAGTGAACGCTTTGGCGAACTGATTACGTGGGCCAGCGAGCACTATGACTTGGTGCTGATAGATACCCCGCCAATACTGGCGGTGACCGATGCGGCGATTGTTGGCCGTCATGTCGGCACCACGTTGATGGTGGCACGTTATGCGGTTAATACGTTGAAAGAGGTGGAAACCAGCCTGAGCCGGTTTGAGCAAAACGGCATTCAGGTGAAGGGGGTGATCCTGAACTCTATCTTCCGCCGTGCCAGTGGGTATCAGGATTACGGTTATTACGAATACGAATACACGTCGGATTCGAAATAGATAACGAACAGCAACGCATATCGAATGTTGGCCTGATAAGCGTAGCGCCATCAGGCAACTTTATTTGGGAAACGAAAATGACGACAGAAAACCCACTAATTTCAATTTATATGCCAACCTGGAATCGCCAACAGCTGGCCATTCGGGCGATTAAATCGGTGTTGCGCCAGGACTATCCTCACTGGGAGATGATCATTGTTGATGACTGTTCTTCCTCGTATGAGCAATTGCAGCAGTTCGTTGAGGAACTCAACGACCCACGCGTGTGCTATACGCATAACGCGACGAATGCCGGGGCCTGTGCGGTGCGCAATCAGGCCATCATGCAGGCCAGTGGGCAATATATTACGGGTATTGATGATGATGATGAATGGACGCCGAATCGCCTGAGCGTGTTTCTGCAGCATCGTCATCAACTGGTCACGCACGCGTTTCTGTACGCCAATGATTATGTTTGCGAAGGCGAAGTGTATTCGCAACCAACCAGTCTGCCGCTCTATCCGAAGTCAGTTTACTCCAGACGAAAGTTTTATAAGCGAAATATTATTGGTAATCAGGTGTTTACATGGGCATGGCGTTTTAAAGCATGCCTGTTCGATACCACACTGAAAGCCGCGCAGGATTACGACATTTTCCTCAGGATGGTGGTGGCGTACGGCAAACCGTGGAAGGTCAAAGAGGCGACGCAGATCCTGCATGTGAACCACGGTGAGATGCGCATTACCTCATCACCGCATAAATTCTCCGGCTACTTTCAGTTCTATCGTAAGCACAAAGGTAAATTTGACCGGGCGAGTAAGAAATATCAGCTGTTTACGCTCTACCAGATCCGCAATAAACGAATGAACTGGCGCACGCTGCTGACGTTGCTTTCGATTCGCAACAGTAAGCGTCTGGCCGACGGACTGCGAGGACGCTAAGTATGCTGGAAGATTTACGCGCGAACGGCTGGAGTCTGCGCCCCTGCTGCATGGTAGTGGCCTATCGGATTGCCCATTTTTGCTCCGTCTGGCGTAAAAAAAATATCGTGAACAACCTGTGGGCTGCGCCGGTGCTGGTGCTGTATCGCCTGATCACTGAATGCCTGTTTGGCTATGAAATTCAGGCCGCTGCATCTATCGGTCGTCGTTTGACCATCCATCATGGTTATGGCGTGGTGATCAATAAACACGTGGTGGCGGGGGACGATTTAACCCTGCGCCACGGTGTCACCATTGGCAATCCTGGCGGCAAAGATCTGTCCTGTCCGGTCATCGGTAACGGTGTCGAGCTGGGGGCTAACGTCACTGTGCTCGGCAATGTCGCTATCGGCGATAACGTGACCATTGGCGCCGGGAGCGTGGTGGTGGATAGCATCCCTGACAACACGCTGGTGGTGGGCGAGAAAGCACGAGTGAAGGTAACAAAATGAATATCTTACAATTTAATGTGCGACTCGCAGAAGGTGGAGCGGCAGGCGTAGCCTTAGATCTGCATCTTCGCGCGCTGGAGAAAGGACTGTCGTCGCGCTTTGTGTACGGCTATGGCAAAGGCGGCAAGAAAAGCGCCAGCCACAGGGATTATCCGCATGTTATCAAACATACGCCGCGTCTGACATCGGTGGCGAATATTGCGCTATTTCGTTTCGCTAACCGCGATCTGTTCGGCAATCTCAATAATTTATACCGTACGGTGACCCGCACTTCCGGCCCGCTGGTGCTGCATTTTCATGTGCTGCACAGCTACTGGTTGAATCTGGAAGAGGTGGTGGCCTTTTGCCAAAAGGTGAAGGCGCATAAACCGGACATCACCTTTGTCTGGACGTTGCATGATCACTGGAGCGTGACCGGACGCTGTGCTTTCACCGATGGTTGCGAAAGCTGGAAAACGGGCTGCCAGAAATGCCCGACGCTGAGTAACTATCCGCCGGTAAAAATTGACAAAGCCCATCAGCAATTGCCCGGAAAACGGCAGATGTTTCGCGACATGTTAGCGCTTGGCTGCCAGTTTATCTCTCCCAGCCAGCATGTGGCCGACGCGTTCAACAGCCTGTATGGCGTGGGGCGCTGCCGCATTATTAACAACGGTATTGATGTGGCAACCGAAGCCATTCTTGCCGACCTGCCCGCCAAATATGAGCCACACGGCAGACCGAAAATCGCTGTAGTGGCTCATGACCTGCGCTATGACGGTAAAACCAATCAGCAGCTGGTGCAGGAGTTGATGGCGTTGGGAGAAAAAATTGAGCTGCATACCTTCGGCAAATTTTCGCCCTTTGTTGGCGATAACGTTATCAATCATGGCTTCGAAAGCGATAAGCGAACGTTGATGAATGCGCTTAACGAGATGGATGGACTGGTGTTCAGCTCCCGCGTTGATAATTACCCGCTGATTCTGTGCGAAGCGCTTTCCATCGGCGTACCGGTGATTGCTACGCACAGCGAGGCTGCACGGGAGGTGCTGGCGAAAGCGGGCGGTAAAACGTTCAGTGAAGCGGATGTACTGCGGCTGGTACAACTGAAAAAATCAGACATCGCGCAGGCGGTATTCGACACGTCGCTTGCCGAGTTCAGCCAGCGCAGCCGGGTGGCATACAGTGGGCAACAGATGCTGGAGGAATATGTCTCGTTCTATCAGAATCTGTAGCTATCTGCTGCTACCGCTGCTTTATCTGCTGGTTAACGTCAAACTTGCCCAGCTTGGCGAGAGCTTCCCGATAACGATTGTCACATTCTTGCCCGTTCTGCTGTTGCTGTTTGTCGAGCGCATCAATATTAAAAAATTAATGATAGCGCTGGGCGTGGGGGGAGGATTGACGGCGTTTAACTACCTGTTCGGTCAATCGCTGGATGCCAGTAAGTACGTCACGTCCGCGATGCTGTTTGTCTATACCGTGGTGATTATTGGCATGGTGTGGAGCATTCGCTTCAAAACCATTTCGCCGCATAACTACATTAAGATCCTGCGCTTTTTCTGGCTGGTCGTTGGGCTGGTAGTGGGGTTAGCGGCAGTTGAAATGGCACAGATCATTCTCAGCGGCGGTAGCAGTTTAATGGAAGTTATTTCGAAATATCTTATTTACAGTAACAGCTATGTTCTGAACTTTATTAAGTTTGGCGGAAAACGCACCACCGCACTTTATTTCGAACCGGCATTCTTCGCTCTGGCGTTAATCTCAATTTGGCTCAGTATCAAACAGTTTGGTATCAAAACGCCTAAGTCCGATGCTATGATTCTGGCAGGGATAATATTATCAGGATCGTTTTCAGGGGTAATGACGTTTATTTTGTTTTATCTCCTGGAGTGGGCGTTCCAGTACCTGAATAAGGATGCGATAAAAAAGAAGTTGCCGCTGGCGATAATCTCATTAAGCGTGTTTTTAGTCGGTGTGATATTCGCGTTTCCGTACATCGCAACGCGCCTTGGAGATTTAGGAACCGAGGGTTCATCATCGTATTATCGAATCGTAGGTCCGTTAGTAATGGTCGGTTATTCGCTAATGCATGTTGATGGTGTAGTAAGATTCGGTTCGCTTTATGAATATGTCGCGTCATTCGGAATTTTTAACGGTGCGGATGTGGGTAAAACGATAGACAATGGTTTGTATCTGCTGATTATTTATTTTTCATGGTTCGCCGTGATATTAACCCTGTGGTACATGGGGAAAGTTATCAAGATGATGATCACTGCTTTTGGTGATAATCAGAATTTTCGGGTGCAGCTTTATCTTTTTACGCCGCTGTCGCTGTTTTTTACAGGGTCAGTATTTAGTCCGGAATACGCTTTTTTAATTGTATGTCCGTTTATTTTGCGCAAGGCGCTGAATATCGCGAGGTAAATCACATGCTGCTCAGTATTATTACCGTCGCCTTTCGCAATCTGGAAGGGATCGTCAAAACTTACGCCTCGCTGGCACAGCTGGCGCAGGCAGGCGATATCAGTTTTGAGTGGATTGTTGTCGATGGGGGCTCCTCTGACGGTACGTCGGCGTTTCTTGAAGGACTCGGTGGAGAGCACCGGTTACGGTTTGTCAGTGAGCCGGATAACGGCATTTATGATGCGATGAACAAAGGCATTGCGATGGCGCGCGGGCGGTTTGCACTGTTCCTCAATTCCGGCGATATTCTGCATGCCGACGCGGCCCAGTTTATCCGCCAGCTAAAAACGCAGAGCGATAAAGCCATGGTGATCGGCGACGCGTTGCTGGATTTTGGCAATGGCAACAAAATTAAGCGCCGGGCAAAGCCGGGTTGGTATATTTATCACAGCCTGCCCGCCAGTCATCAGGCCATCTTTTTTCCGCTCTCAGGACTGAATGTCTGGCGCTATGATTTGCAATATAAAATATCGTCCGATTACGCGCTGGCCGCCCAATTATACAAGTCTGGTTACGCTTTCAAAAAACTGGACGGGCTGGTGTCCGAGTTTTCGATGGGTGGGGTGTCAACGACGAATAATCTGGAATTATGCCGCGATGCAAAAAAAGTGCAGCGGCAGATATTACATATGCCAGGTTTTTTTACTGGGGTTTCTGAATATTTACGGTTGCGTACAACCGGTAAAACCAAAACCTTATATGGCAAAACGTAAGGGCACATTATGCAAGATTTAAGCGGCTTTAACGTGCCGAAAGGTTTTCGCGGTGGCGGCGTCATTAAAGTGCAATTATGGTGGGCGGTACAGGCAACACTATTTCGCTGGTCACCCCAGGTAATGTATCGCTGGCGTGCGTTTTTATTACGAATGTTCGGCGCGAAAATAGGAAAAAACGTAGTTATTCGGCCTTCAGTAAAAATTACTTATCCGTGGAAATTAACCCTGGGAGATTATGCCTGGGTGGGCGATGACGCGGTTTTATACACGTTAGGTAATATTACGATTGGCGCCCATGCGGTTATTTCGCAGAAAAGTTATTTATGCACCGGAAGTCATGATTACGCCAGCCAATATTTTGATATTAACGCCACACCGATTGTGGTTGGCGATAAATGCTGGCTGGCGACAGATGTCTTTGTCGCGCCAGGCGTGACGATTGGCGATGGCACCGTCGTTGGAGCACGAAGCAGCGTATTTAAATCGCTGCCCGCAAATGTCGTTTGTCGGGGAAACCCCGCAGTAGTCACGCGCGAACGCGTTGAGAAAGTTACTCCCTGAGGGGATCATTGAAGAGGTAATAACATGTCAAAAGTCGCTCTCATCACTGGCGTAACCGGGCAGGATGGTTCTTACCTGGCAGAATTCCTGCTGGAAAAAGGGTATGAAGTACACGGCATTAAGCGTCGCGCTTCATCATTCAACACCGAACGTGTGGACCATATCTACCAGGATCCACATTCAAGCAATCCCAAATTCCATCTGCACTATGGTGATTTGACGGATTCATCCAACCTGACCCGTATTTTAAAAGAGGTCCAACCGGACGAGGTCTATAACCTGGGCGCCATGAGTCACGTCGCGGTGTCGTTTGACTCACCGGAATACACCGCGGACGTCGATGCAATTGGTACGTTGCGTTTGCTGGAGGCTATCCGCTTCCTCGGTCTGGAAAAGAAGACCCGTTTCTATCAGGCCTCCACCTCAGAACTGTACGGCCTGGTGCAGGAAATTCCGCAGAAAGAGACCACGCCGTTTTACCCGCGTTCGCCCTATGCGGTGGCTAAGCTCTACGCCTACTGGATTACCGTTAACTACCGCGAATCCTACGGTATGTATGCCTGTAACGGCATCCTGTTTAACCACGAATCTCCACGCCGTGGTGAAACTTTCGTCACCCGTAAAATCACCCGCGCCATTGCCAACATCGCTCAGGGCCTGGAGTCGTGCCTGTACCTGGGCAACATGGATTCGCTGCGTGACTGGGGGCATGCCAAAGATTACGTCAGGATGCAGTGGATGATGCTGCAGCAGGATCAGCCGGAAGATTTCGTCATTGCCACCGGCGTGCAGTATTCCGTGCGTCAGTTTGTAGAAATGGCGGCGGCGCAACTGGGTATCAAACTGCGTTTTGAAGGTGAGGGCGTGAATGAAAAAGGCATTGTGGTTTCCGTGACCGGACACGATGCGCCAGGCGTGAAACCTGGGGACGTGATAATCGCCGTCGATCCACGCTATTTCCGTCCGGCAGAAGTAGAAACGCTGCTGGGCGACCCGGCCAGAGCGCATGAAAAACTCGGCTGGAAACCGGAGATTACGCTGCGCCAGATGATCTCTGAAATGGTCGCTAACGACCTTGAAGCAGCGAAGAAACATTCCCTGCTGAAGTCGCACGGTTACGAGGTTGCCATCGCGCTGGAGTACTGAGGATGAAGAAACAACGTATTTTTGTGGCGGGCCATCGCGGGATGGTGGGGTCCGCCATCGTAAGACAGCTGGCCCAACGAGATAATGTTGAACTGGTGCTGCGTACCCGCGATGAGCTTAACCTACTGGACGGCGAAGCAGTGCGTCAGTTCTTCGCCGCTGAACGTATTGACCAGGTGTACCTGGCGGCGGCAAAAGTGGGTGGAATCGTGGCCAATAACAGTTATCCAGCTGATTTTATTTACGAAAATATGATGATTGAGAGCAACATTATTCATGCGGCGCATCTGCATAACGTGAATAAACTGCTGTTTCTCGGATCATCCTGTATTTATCCCAAACATGCTACCCAGCCAATAGCCGAAAGCGAACTCTTGCAGGGGCAACTGGAGCCGACCAATGAACCGTATGCGATTGCCAAAATAGCCGGCATCAAGCTGTGTGAATCGTATAACCGTCAGTATGGCCGTGATTATCGCTCGGTGATGCCGACGAATTTGTACGGGCCGCATGACAACTTTCATCCAAGCAATTCGCATGTGATCCCGGCGCTGCTGCGCCGCTTTCACGAAGCCTGCGAGCAAAATGCTCCGGATGTGGTGGTGTGGGGAAGCGGTACGCCGATGCGCGAGTTTCTGCATGTGGATGATATGGCGGCGGCCAGTATCCACGTGATGGAGCTGGCTCAGGAAGTCTGGCAGGAATATACCCAGCCGATGCTGTCGCATATCAACGTGGGTACCGGCGTGGACTGCACCATCCGTGAGCTGGCCCAGACCATCGCCAAGGTCGTGGGTTATAAGGGACGCGTGGTATTTGACGCCAGCAAACCGGACGGGACGCCGCGTAAATTACTCGACGTTACGCGTTTGCATCAGTTGGGCTGGTATCACGAGATATCACTTGAGGCAGGGCTTGCCAGCACCTGGCAGTGGTTCCTTGAAAACCAGCAGCGTTATCGGGGGTAAGCATGTTTTTACGTCATGAGGATTTTGCCACCGTTGTACGTTCAACCCCGCTGATTTCTATCGATTTGATCGTGGAAAATGCCGAGGGAGAGTTTCTGCTCGGTAAGCGTCTCAATCGTCCGGCGCAGGGCTACTGGTTCGTTCCCGGCGGTCGTGTGCAAAAAGATGAATCGCTCCACGCGGCTTTTGAACGGCTGACTGAAGCTGAGTTGGGGGTGCGTCTACCGCTGTCCGCCGCTGAGTTTTATGGTGTCTGGCAGCACTTCTATGACGACAACTTTTCCGGGGATGATTTCTCAACGCATTACATCGTGCTGGGATTTCGTCTGCGTGTATTAGAAAACGACCTGCAACTGCCTGAGGCCCAACATGATGCCTACCGCTGGCTGGCGGTAACGCAAATTCTGGCCAGTGACAGCGTACACGCCAACAGCCGGGCTTACTTCTGCCCGGCAAGCCAGACCGGAGTGCCTGGGCTATGAAGATCCTGGTGTATGGCATCAACTACTCGCCGGAGCTGACCGGTATCGGCAAATACACCGGTGAAATGGTGGAGTGGATGGCGCAACAAGGTCATGACGTTCGGGTGATCACCGCGCCGCCTTATTATCCGCAATGGAAAGTTAATGGTCGCTATTCATCCTGGCGCTATCGTCGCGAGGAGGGGGATGCCACTGTCTGGCGTTGTCCGCTGTATGTGCCTGAGCAACCCTCAACGCTCAAGCGCCTGCTGCATTTGGGCAGTTTCGCCCTGAGCAGTTTCTTCCCGCTGCTGGCGCAACGTCGCTGGAAGCCGGATCGCATCATCGGCGTGGTGCCGACGCTGTTTTGTACGCCGGGTATGCGCTTGCTGGCAAAACTCAGCGGCGCACGCACGCTGCTCCACATTCAGGATTATGAAGTCGATGCCATGTTGGGACTTGGTATGGCGGGCAAAGGTAAGCGCGGTATGGTGGCGAAACTGGCCAGCGCCTTTGAACGCAGTGGTTTGCACAACATGGATAATGTTTCGACGATTTCCCGTTCCATGATGCACAAAGCCATGGAAAAAGGTGTTGCGCCACGCAAGGTTATTTTCTTTCCCAACTGGTCGGAAGTGGCGCGCTTTCGTGACGTGACCGACGCCGATGTCCTGGCGTTGCGCCAGAAACTGGGATTGCCCGCAGATCAAAAAATCATTCTCTACTCGGGCAATATCGGTGAAAAGCAGGGGCTGGAGAGCGTTATCGAGGCGGCGACCCAGTTGAGTGAGCAACCCTGGCTGTTTGCGATCGTCGGGCAGGGCGGGGGCAAAGCGCGGCTGGAGACCATGGCCAGCGAACGCGACCTGTGTAACGTAATGTTCTTTCCGCTGCAATCTTATGACGCGCTGCCTGCGCTGCTCAAGCTCGCGGACTGTCATCTGGTCGTACAAAAGCGTGGCGCGGCGGATGCGGTACTGCCGTCCAAACTGACAAATATTCTTGCCGTTGGCGGTAACGCGGTGATTACCGCCGAACCTGAGACCGAGTTGGGTCAGTTGTGTAACGCTCACCCAGGCATCGCGGTGTGTGTCGAGCCTGAATCAGTGAATGCGCTGGTTGGCGGGATACAACAGGCGCTAACCATGCCAAAAGTTAACACGGTGGCACGTGAGTATGCCGAACGCACGTTGGATAAAGAAAACGTGCTGAGTCAATTTATTGCTGATATTCGGGGTACATGATGAGTCAAAACAAACTCTTTCCGGTAGTGATGGCCGGTGGCTCGGGGAGCCGTTTATGGCCGCTGTCTCGCGTACTGTATCCAAAGCAGTTCCTGTGTCTGAAAGGCGATCTCACCATGTTGCAGACGACGATTTGCCGTCTGAACGGTGTGGAGTGCGAAAGTCCGGTGGTTATCTGCAATGAACAACACCGTTTTATCGTTGCGGAACAGTTACGGCAACTGCACAAACTGACCGAGAACATTATTCTCGAACCTGCCGGACGCAACACGGCGCCGGCGATAGCGCTGGCTGCGCTGGCGGCAAAACGTCAGTGTCCGGGGGACGATCCGCTGCTGCTGGTACTGGCGGCGGATCACATGATTGCCGACGAAGAGGCATTTCGCGAAGCGGTTCGCAATGCGATGCCGTATGCCAGCGCGGGTAAACTGGTGACGTTTGGTATCGTTCCGGACCAGCCGGAGACCGGCTATGGCTATATCCGTCGAGGCGAGGTTTCACCGTCGAATACTGACGCGGTGGCTTTTGAGGTGGCGCAGTTTGTTGAAAAACCTAATCTGGAAACCGCACAGGCATATGTGGCAAGCGGCGACTACTACTGGAACAGCGGTATGTTCCTGTTCCGGGCCGGTCGTTACCTGGAGGAACTGAAAAAGTATCGTCCCGACATCCTTGAGTCCTGTGAGAATGCCATGAGTACCGTCGATCCCGATCTCGATTTTATTCGCGTTGATGAACAGGCGTTTCTCGCCTGCCCGGAAGAGTCTGTGGATTATGCGGTAATGGAACGTACGGCCGATGCGGTGGTGATGCCCATGAACGCAGGCTGGAGCGATGTCGGCTCCTGGTCATCGCTGTGGGAAATCAGCGCCCATACTGCCGAAGGTAATGTGCATCACGGCGACGTCATTAGCCACAAAACGGAAAACAGCTACGTCTATGCCGAATCCGGGCTGGTGACGACCGTTGGGGTGAAAGATCTGGTGGTGGTGCAGACCAAAGATGCGGTACTGATTGCCGATCGCAACGCAGTACAGGATGTCAAAAAAGTGGTGGAGAAAATTAAAGCTGACGGGCGCCATGAGCACCACATTCACCGCGAAGTTTATCGTCCGTGGGGCAAATATGACTCCATTGATGCCGGAGACCGTTACCAGGTCAAGCGAATTACCGTCAAGCCTGGCGAGGGATTGTCCGTGCAGATGCATCATCATCGGGCTGAGCACTGGGTTGTCGTTGCTGGCACCGCGAAAGTGACAATTAATGATGATATCAAACTGCTCGCTGAAAACGAGTCTGTCTATATTCCTCTCGGGGCAACCCACTGTCTGGAGAACCCTGGGAAAATTCCGCTCGATCTGATTGAAGTACGCTCCGGATCTTACCTCGATGAGGATGATGTGGTGCGGTTTGCGGACAGATACGGGCGCGCCTGATGCCTGATGCCTGATGCGCTGATGCGCACCAGGCAATGCATTTAACACTCATTAAAAAGGCTCATTAAGAGTCAGGGCCTCCTGTTGCCTGAAAAAGGGTAAATCATGACAAAACTGACCTGTTTTAAAGCGTATGACATCCGCGGCCGACTGGGCGAAGAGTTAAATGAAGGGATTGCGTGGCGCATTGGCCGCGCTTACGGCGAGTTCCTGAAGCCAAAAACGATTGTCCTCGGCGGGGATGTGCGCCTGACCAGCGAGACGCTAAAGCTGGCGCTGGCGAAAGGACTGCAGGATGCAGGGGTGGATGTGCTGGATATTGGTATGTCGGGTACCGAAGAGATTTATTTCGCCACTTTCCATCTTGGCGTTGATGGCGGTATCGAAGTGACCGCCAGCCATAATCCGCTGGATTACAACGGCATGAAGCTGGTGCGGGAAGGGGCACGGCCCATCAGCGGCGATACTGGTCTGCGCGACGTGCAGCGACTGGCGGAAGCGAATAACTTCCCGGCGGTTGATGAGAGCAAACGTGGCCGTTACCAGCGGATTAATCCTCGCGATGCTTACATCGATCATCTGCTGGGTTACATCAATCCCGGCAACCTGAAACCGATGAGGCTGGTGCTCAATTCCGGCAACGGTGCGGCAGGTCCGGTGGTGGACGCCATTGAAGCCCGTTTTAAGTCGCTGGGCGTGCCGGTCGAGTTCATCAAAATTCACAATACGCCGGACGGCAATTTCCCCAACGGTATTCCCAACCCTCTGCTGCCGGAATGCCGGGCTGACACGCGCAATGCGGTGATTGAACACGGCGCGGATATGGGAATTGCTTTCGACGGGGATTTTGACCGCTGCTTCCTGTTCGATGAAAAAGGCCAGTTCATTGAGGGGTACTACATTGTCGGCCTGCTGGCGGAAGCATTTCTGGAGAAGAATCCGGGGGCGAAAATTATCCACGACCCGCGCCTGTCCTGGAATACCGTGGATGTGGTGACGGCGGCCGGCGGTAAACCGGTGATGTCAAAAACCGGACACGCGTTTATCAAAGAGCGTATGCGCCATGAAGATGCCATTTACGGCGGCGAGATGAGCGCGCATCACTATTTTCGCGACTTTGCTTACTGCGACAGCGGGATGATCCCGTGGCTGCTGGTGGCGGAGCTGCTGTGTCTGAAAGGACAGTCACTGGGCGAACTGGTCCGTGACCGGATGGCGGCGTACCCGGCGAGTGGAGAAATAAACAGTACGCTGGCAGAGCCGACGGCGGCCATTGCGCGCGTGGAGCAGCACTTTTCCCGGGAAGCGCTGACGGTGGACAGAACGGATGGCATCAGCATGTCGTTTGTCGACTGGCGCTTCAATTTACGCTCTTCCAATACCGAACCGGTGGTGCGCCTGAACGTGGAATCGCGC
Organism: Citrobacter sp. wls714; assembly: GCF_005281025.1. Lineage (NCBI taxonomy): Bacteria > Pseudomonadati > Pseudomonadota > Gammaproteobacteria > Enterobacterales > Enterobacteriaceae > Citrobacter > Citrobacter sp. wls714. The sequence continues at coordinate 189,645 of NZ_SZWZ01000025.1, forward strand.
GGAGATATTCCGTTGATGGAAGCGCGAACGCGCACTCTTCTGGCGTTGCTGAATCAGTAATGCCGGTGCTTCCTTTGCCCGAAGATGGGCCAAAGGCGACTAACAGGAACCACGATGACACATCTAAAGAAGCGCGAACGCGCCAAAACCAATGCGTCGTTAATTTCGATGGTGCAACGTTTTTCGGATATCACCATCATGTTTGGCGGGCTATGGGTAATCTGCGAATTAAGCGGTTTGCCTTTCCTGTACATGCACCTGCTGGTGGCGTTGATCACGCTGGTGGTTTTTCAGATGCTCGGCGGGATAACGGATTTTTATCGCTCCTGGCGCGGCGTCAAAATATCTACTGAGCTGGTGCTGTTGCTGCAAAACTGGACGCTAAGCCTGATTTTTAGCGCAGGCTTAATTGCCTTTAATAACGATTTCGATAACCGTCTTGCGGTCTGGCTGGCGTGGTATCTGCTGTCAAGCGTAGGTCTGGTGTTGAGTCGTTCGTTTATTCGCTACGGGGCGGGTTGGCTGCGTAATCGCGGTTACAACACCCGCCGGGTCGCGGTGGCAGGCGACCTGCCCGCCGGACAAATGCTGCTGGATAGCTTTCGCCATGAACCGTGGCTGGGGTTTGAAGTGGCCGGTGTCTATCACGATCCTATCCCTGGCAAAAACTCCCGCGACTGGGCCGGGAACCTGCAACAGCTGGTGGATGACGCCAAAGCCTCACGCATTCATAACGTCTATATCGCCATGTCGATGAGCGATGGCGCCAGCGTAAAAAAACTGGTGCGCGATCTGGCAGATACGACCTGCTCAGTGATCCTCATCCCCGATGTCTTTACCTTCAACATCCTGCATTCACGGATTGAAGAGATGAATGGTGTTCCGGTGGTGCCGCTGTATGACACGCCGCTCTCGGGAATTAACCGTCTGTTGAAGCGCGCGGAAGATATCGTGCTGGCCACGTTGATCCTGCTGCTGATTTCCCCGGTGCTGTGCGGCATTGCATTACTGGTGAAACTGACCTCAAAAGGACCGGTAATTTTCCGTCAGACCCGTTACGGCATGGATGGGAAGCCGATCAAAGTCTGGAAGTTTCGCTCAATGAAAGTGATGGAAAACGACGCGGTGGTGACGCAGGCGACGCAAAACGATCCACGCGTGACGCCGGTGGGGAATTTTCTGCGTCGGACGTCACTGGATGAGTTACCGCAGTTTATTAACGTGCTGACGGGAGGGATGTCTATCGTCGGGCCGCGTCCGCATGCGGTGGCGCATAACGAACAGTACCGCCAACTGATTGAAGGGTACATGTTACGTCATAAAGTGAAGCCGGGCATTACCGGTTGGGCGCAAATCAACGGCTGGCGGGGGGAAACCGATACGCTGGAAAAAATGGAAAAACGTGTGGAATTTGACCTCGAATATATTCGCGAGTGGAGCCTATGGTTCGATATCAAAATTGTTTTTCTGACGATATTTAAAGGCTTTGTGAACAAAGCGGCGTATTAACATGAGCTTACGAGAAAAAACACTGAATGGTGCGAAGTGGTCGGCGATTGCCACGGTGATCATTATAGGTCTGGGACTTATCCAGATGACCGTCCTGGCGCGGATTATTGATAATCATCAGTTCGGGTTGTTAACCGTGGCGCTGGTGATCATTGCGCTGGCCGACACGTTGTCTGACTTTGGCATTGCCAATTCCATTATTCAGCGTAAAGAGATTGGCTACCTTGAGCTGACCACCCTGTACTGGCTCAATGTTGGACTCGGTATTGTGGTATGCGTGACGATGTTTCTGCTTAGCGAGATGATTGCCAGCGTACTCAATAATCCTGAACTGGCGCCGCTCATCAAAGCGTTATCACTGGCGTTTGTGGTAATACCGCACGGGCAGCAGTTTCGCGCGCTGATGCAAAAAGAACTGGCCTTTAACAAAATCGGCATGATTGAGACCAGTTCGGTGCTGGCCGGTTTTACCTTTACCGTGGTCAGTGCCCATTTCTGGCCGCTCGCACTGACGGCTATTCTTGGGTATCTGGTGAACAGTACGCTACGTACGCTGCTGTTCGGCTATTTTGGTCGCCAGATTTACCGTCCGGGGCTGCATTTCTCGCTGGCTTCCGTTTCGTCAAACCTACGTTTCGGTGCATGGCTGACGGCGGATAGCATCATTAATTACATCAATACCAACCTTTCTACGCTGCTGTTAGCCAGAACGTTGGGGGCGGGCGTCGCGGGTGGATTCAATCTTGCCTGGAACGTGGCGGTTGTACCACCAATCAAACTGAATCCGATCATTACCCGCGTTCTGTTTCCGGCGTTTGCCAAAATTCAGGACGACAGCGAAAAACTGCGGGTGAATTTTTACAAGCTGCTGTCGGTGGTCGGGATCATCAATTTTCCGGCGCTGCTGGGATTAATGGTGGTATCGAACAATCTGGTGCCGCTGGTATTTGGCGAGAAGTGGAACGGTATTGTCCCCATCCTGCAACTGTTGTGCATTGTCGGGCTACTGCGCTCTGTCGGGAATCCGATCGGTTCACTGCTGATGGCGAAGGCGCGGGTTGATATCAGCTTCAAATTCAATGTGTTCAAAACCTTTCTGTTTATTCCGGCCATTTTCATCGGTGGACATCTGGCGGGGGCGACAGGCGTGACGCTGGGCTTTTTGCTGGTTCAGGTGATTAACACCATCCTCAGCTATTTCGTGATGATCAAACCTGTCCTGGGCTCCAGCTACCGTCAGTACATGCTCAGTCTGTGGCTACCGTTGTATCTCTCCTTGCCAACCGTTGTTGTGAGCTATGTGCTGGGTTTTACCCTGCGCAACCAACTGCCGTTAAGCGCGGTGCTGGGGTTGCAAATCGTGGCGGGAACGCTGGCGTTTGCGGTGATGATTGTACTGTCGCGCCACCCGCTGGTGGTGGAAATAAAACGCCAGCTCTGTCGCAGTGAAAAAATGAAAACCTTGCTCCGTGCAGGATAAGAACAACGCTTTAAGAGGTCATAATGAAACTATTAATTTTGGGCAACCATACCTGCGGGAACCGAGGGGATAGCGCTATTCTGCGTGGTTTGCTGGATGCCATTAACGCGCAGCGTCCCGAGACTGAAGTCGATGTTATGAGCCGCTACCCGGTAAGCTCCTCATGGTTACTCAACCGTCCGGTGATGGGCGATCCATTATATTCGCAGATGAAGCAACACAACAACGCTGCGGGCGTCATGGGACGGGTGAAGAAGGTCTTGCGCCGTCGCTATCAGCACCAGGTGTTGCTTTCGCGCGTTACTGACTCCGGCAATCTGCGCAACATCGCTATCGCCCAGGGATTTACCGATTTTGTCCGTTTACTGTCGCGCTATGACGCCATTATCCAGGTCGGCGGATCGTTTTTTGTCGATTTGTATGGTGTGCCGCAGTTCGAACATGCCCTGTGTTCATTTATGGCAAAAAAACCGCTGTACATGATTGGGCACAGCGTGGGGCCATTCCAGGATGAGCAGTTTAATCAACTGGCTAACTACGTTTTTGGTCACTGTAATGCGCTGATTTTGCGCGAATCAGTCAGTCTGGAACTGATGAAACGCAGCGCAATAACCACGGAAAAAGTGGAAGCTGGCGTGGATACCGCCTGGCTGGTCGACAATCATCATCAGGATTTTGAGCCGGGCTACGCCGTACAGCACTGGTTGCACATGGCGGCAAAGCAGAAGACTGTGGCCATTACTTTGCGTGAACTGGCGCCATTTGATAAGCGTCTGGGAACCACGCAACAGGCCTATGAACAAGCCTTTGCCGGGGTAGTGAACCGCATTCTCGCTGAAGGATACCAGGTGATAGCGCTGTCAACCTGTACCGGTATTGATAGTTACAACAAAGATGACCGTATGGTGGCGTTGAACCTGCGTCAGTATGTTAACGATCCGGCCCGTTATCACGTGGTCATGGATGAACTCAACGACCTTGAGATGGGTAAAATTCTCGGGGCATGCGACCTGACAGTGGGCACCCGCCTGCACTCTGCCATCATTTCGATGAATTTTATGACACCCGCCATCGCCATTAACTACGAGCACAAGTCGGCAGGAATCATGCAGCAACTGGGATTACCGGAAATGGCCGTCGATATTCGCCATCTTTTAGATGGCAGTCTGGAGGGCAAGGTCGCCGATATTCTCGGACAGCTTCCCGAACTGAACATACGGGTAGGGGATGCGGTTATGCGTGAACGCGAACGTGGGGTGCGCATGGTGGAGTCGGTATTAACGCGCATTGAGGGGGAAAAATGAAGATTGGTTTTTTCCTGCTTAAATTTCCACTCTCCTCAGAGACCTTCGTATTAAATCAGATCACTGCGTTCATCGATATGGGCTATGAGGTGGAGATTGTCGCGATGCATAAGGGCGATCTTGAAAATACGCATGCCTCATTTAATACCTACCAATTGGGCGACAAAACGCGCTGGCTGCTGAATGAACCGGACGGCAAACTGGCAAAGCTGAAATTCAGGGCGGCTGCTGCATTGCAGGGCATCACCCGTGCGGCCACCTGGAAAGCGCTGAATGTCTCTCGCTATGGCGACGAGGCACGCAATCTGATTTTGGCGGCTATTTGCGGTGGGAATCCGCAGGCATTTCAGGCGGATGTCTTTATAGCGCACTTTGGCCCGGCAGGCGTGACGGCTGCCAAACTGCGTGAGCTTGGGATGCTCCGCGGGAAAATAGCCACGGTATTTCATGGAGTTGATGTTTCGCACCGGGACGTTTTGGCCCGCTATACCCCCGAATATCAGCAGCTGTTTCAGCGCGGTGACTTGATGCTGCCCATCAGCAATCTCTGGGCCGGACGGTTAAAAAACATGGGATGTCCGCCGCAGAAAATTGCCGTCTCGCGTATGGGAATCGATATGACGCGCTTTACCCCGCGCCAACTGAAATCGCCAGCCGCACCGTTGGAGATTATCTCTGTCGCGCGCTTAACCGAGAAAAAAGGGCTGCACGTCGCCATCGAAGCCTGTAGGCAGTTGAAAGAGCAGGGCGTTTTATTTCGCTATCGCATTCTTGGCATTGGTCCCTGGGAGCGTCGTCTGCGGACGCTGATTGAACAATATCAACTCGATGATGTGATTGAGATGCCCGGCTTTAAACCCAGCCATCAGGTGAAGGAGATGCTTGAGCAGGCAGATGTATTTCTGCTGCCTTCCATCACCGGCAGGGATGGTGATATGGAAGGGATCCCGGTAGCGCTGATGGAGGCGATGGCGGTGGGGATCCCAGTTATTTCGACGGTTCACAGCGGGATCCCTGAGCTGATCGAGTCGGGTAAATCTGGCTGGCTGGCGCCGGAAAACGATGCTCAGGCGCTGGCTGAACGGTTGGCGGCATTCAGCCAGCTCGACAGTGAGCAGGTGCAGCCGATTGTGCAATGCGCGCGAGAAAAAATTGAAACTGAATTTAATCAGTTAGCGATTAATAAACAGTTAGCCAGCCTGCTGCAAACGATGTAAATCGAGGTTGTATGTCAGAGAAAAAACTCTCACGTCGTGCTTTTCTGACGGCAGGCTCTGCGCTTGTCGTGCTGCACTCTCCCGTAGGTCGGGCGCTTGAATCATCTGGCAGCGTCAATATTCAGGATTACAACCCAAAGGATTGGGTCGCATCTTTCAGGCAGGCATTCACGGAAGGGCAAACGGTAGTCGTACCCGAAGGGCTGGAATGTAAGAATATCAATACTGCGATTGTTATTCCGCCAGGCAAAACGCTATCCGTTCAAGGCCGCATAAGCGGCAGTGGGCGTGGGCGCTTTGTTCTGCAGGATGGATGCAAGGTGATGGGCGAGCAGGGCGGGAGCCTGAGGAATGTTACCCTCGATGTGCGGGGGTCGGACTGCGTAATAAAAGGGATTGCCATGAGTGGTTTTGCTCCGGTAACGCAAATCTATATTGGCGGCAAAACCTCAAGGCTGATGCGCAATCTGACGATCGATGATATTACCGTCACGCGTGCTAACTATGGGATCCTGCGTCAGGGCTTTCATAACTGCATGGATGGCGTAAAGATCACGAACAGTCGTTTTAGCGATTTGCAGGGTGACGCTATCGAGTGGAATGTGGCGATAAACGACAGCAATATCCTCATTTCTGATCACGTTATCGAACGTATCAACTGTACCAACGGCAATGTGAACTGGGGCATCGGTATCGGGTTGGCGGGGAGTACTTATGACAATAGCTATCCCGAGGAACTGGCGGTAAAAAACTTTGTGGTGGCGAATATCACCGGTTCCGACTGCCGGCAACTAGTGCATGTGGAGAACGGCAAACACTTTATCATTCGTAATATTACCGCGCGAAATATCACTCCGGATTATAGTAAGAAAGCGGGCATTGATAATGCGACGGTCGCGATTTATGGGTGTGATAATTTCGTTATTGATAATATCAATATGGAGAATAGCGCAGGTATGCTCATTGGCTATGGCGTCATCAAAGGGCGATATTTATCCATTCCGCAAAATTTTAAGTTAAATAATATTCATCTGGATAACTCGAAACTGGAATACAAATTACGTGGCATCCAGATCTCCTCCGGTAATGCCACGTCTTTTGTGGCCATCACTAATCTAGAGATGAAGCGCGCCACGCTGGAGTTGCACAACCAACCGCAGCACCTTTTCTTACGCAACATCAAGGTCATGCAGCAATCCACGACGGGACCCGCACTCAAGATGCATTTTGATCTTCGCCAGGATGTACGCGGAAAATTTATGGCTAAACAGGATACCTTGCTATCACTGGCGAATATCCATGCGGTAAACGAAACCGGGCAAAGTTCAGTTGACATTGACCGTGTAAACCATCAGGTGGTGAATGTCGAAGCGGTGAATTTCCGACTGCCGGGGCAGGGGAGGTAACCCCACCATAATCTTACTGGATATCATTGGCTAAAAGATTATAATCACTCAATTACTGTTAAAGCTGGGGCTGGGCAGCGTTGACTACTCAGGGAAGATGCTCATCTTTATCATATGATTCTTGTATTTTGAACAGACAAAGTGATTTATGAACGATAAAGTTTTGCTCATCGGTGCCTCGGGATTCGTGGGGACCAGACTCCTGGAAACGGCTATTGGAGATTTTGATATCCACAATCTGGATAAACAGCAAAGTCACTTCTATCCGCAAATCACGCAAATTGGCGATGTTCGCGATCAACAAGCTCTGGATCAGGCGCTTTCAGGCTATGACACAATCGTTTTGTTAGCAGCTGAACACCGTGATGATGTCAGTCCTACGTCACTCTACTATGATGTGAACGTTCAAGGGACGCGCAATGTATTGGCTGCTATGGAGAAAAATGATGTTAAGAATATCATTTTTACCAGTTCAGTTGCCGTTTATGGTCTGAATAAAACTAATCCTGATGAAAATCATCCGCATGATCCTTTCAACCACTATGGTAAAAGCAAGTGGCAAGCGGAAGAGGTTCTCCGTGAATGGCATGCTAAAGCGCCTGACGATCGTCCGCTGACTATCATTCGTCCAACCGTTATCTTTGGTGAGCGCAACCGTGGTAACGTTTATAATCTGCTCAAGCAGATTGCTGGCGGTAAGTTTATGATGGTTGGGGCTGGTACTAATTATAAATCAATGGCTTATGTGGGTAATATTGTTGAGTTTATCAAGTATAAACTGAAGAATGTGACTGCTGGTTATGAGGTTTATAATTACGTTGATAAACCCGATCTCAATATGAATCAACTGGTTACTGAAGTTGAACAGAGTTTAAGTAAAAAAATCCCCTCAGCACACTTACCCTACGCCTTAGGCATGTTAGGCGGTTATTGCTTTGATATTTTGGGCAAACTGACCGGTAAAAAATATGCAGTCAGCTCTGTGCGCGTGAAGAAGTTCTGTGCCACCACACAGTTTGATGCAACGAAAGTCCACTCATCAGGTTTTGTGGCACCGTACACATTGTCTCAGGGATTGGATCGCACTTTAAAATACGAATTTTTGCATGATAAGAAAGATGACATTACGTTCGTCTCTGAGTGATCATTGTTGCAATTAACATCCGGGACGTAGTTAGCAACGATTTTCGGAAACGGTATAATAAATGGTGATTTCAGCACGTTTCCGAAGAATCTGAGTTCACCTCTGTGCTGGTGAAGTGTAGTGTTTGCGTTCGGTTTACCTTAACCAGTCTGTTTGGTGTTAAGGATGGAGCCAGCGGTACTGGCTAACATACGGCTAAAGTCTATACTTTATCAGCCGTTAAGAGGTAGGAGATAGAATGACTAACTTGAAAGCAGTTATCCCGGTAGCGGGCCTGGGGATGCACATGTTGCCGGCTACGAAGGCAATCCCAAAAGAGATGCTGCCAATCGTAGACAAGCCGATGATTCAATACATTGTCGACGAAATAGTAGCTGCTGGCATTAAAGAAATCGTTCTGGTGACTCATGCATCAAAGAATGCGGTAGAAAACCACTTCGATACGTCTTATGAACTCGAGTCTTTGCTTGAGCAGCGCGTCAAGCGCCAGTTGCTGGCCGAAGTGCAGTCTATCTGTCCTCCAGGCGTAACTATCATGAACGTTCGTCAGGCTCAGTTGCTGGGGCTGGGTCATTCAATTCTCTGTGCTCGCCCAATTGTTGGGGACAACCCGTTTGTTGTGGTGCTCCCTGATGTCGTTCTTGATACCGCGAGTGCGGATCCTCTGCGCTACAACCTGGCCGCCATGGTTGCTCGTTTTAATGAAACGGGGCGTAGTCAGGTTCTGGCTAAGCGTATGGAAGGCGATCTGTCCGAGTATTCGGTTATTCAGACCAAAGAGCCTTTGGATAACGAAGGTAAAGTCAGTCGCATCGTTGAATTCATTGAGAAACCCGATCAGCCGCAAACGCTGGATTCCGATCTGATGGCCGTAGGGCGCTATGTGCTGTCTGCTGACATTTGGGCGGAATTAGAGCATACACAACCTGGTGCCTGGGGCCGTATCCAGTTAACGGATGCTATTGCAGAACTGGCGAAAAAACAGTCTGTCGATGCGATGTTGATGACAGGCGACAGCTACGACTGTGGTAAAAAAATGGGCTATATGCAGGCGTTCGTGAAGTATGGGCTGCGGAACTTGAAGGAAGGGGCGAAGTTTCGGGAAAGCATCAAATCCTTGCTCTCCTAAGTATTACCTAATCATTTCATTGAAATGCGGTAGCCTTGTACTCCACATCTTCTATTTATGGAGTGCATGCTACCTTTTATGTATTTGCCCGTGAGAAAATGCAGTAATCTTGGGCGTTATAACCTTTAAAAGTTATCGGTAGACTGTTGTAGTGATAAGTAACAGCGCCTGAATCACTCGTTTTGTTGAGGGAATAGTTGGCGACGTGGATAATTTGTCAAATAGTGCACGGGTAGCTGTTAAGCCTGGGGCGGTAGCGTGTTTAAATGTGGTGTAGCAATTTTAGAGGATTAAAGAATGAAGAAAGTTATTACTTTTGGGACATTTGATATATTTCATATAGGCCACATTAATATTTTAGAAAGAGCTGCGGAGTTTGGTGATTATCTTATTGTGGGTGTATCTTCGGATGAACTCAATTTCTCTAAAAAACAACGATATCCAGTCTATAATGAAAAGGAAAGGGTGAAGATTATCTCTTCATTGAGAGTGGTCAATGAGGTATTTATAGAAGAATCATTAGAACTGAAACTAGAATATATAAAAAAATATAATGCGGATGTTTTGGTGATGGGTGATGATTGGGAAGGGCGGTTTGATTGGGTTAAACCTGCATGTGAAGTGATTTATTTACCAAGGACACCTTCTGTTTCTACTACAGAAATAATTGAGATATGTAGTAAAAGGTAGGAAAGAGAAATATTAATGAAATATATCAGGGTTATGCTAGAGTTAATAACTCTTGCGGTGCTACTTCCTTTTAATCGTTTGATTTCAAAAAAATATTACATATTCTATTCTCCACTTGGCTATGTAGGCAATGTTAGGTATGTTTTTGAATATTTTGAAAAAAAAGGCGAGCATGTAATATTTATAACTAATGATCATCTAAAAAAATCATATTTTTCTACATTGTTTAAATTGATCCAGGGACGTTATGTTTTTCTCACGCATGGCGTTGGCCGGCTTCCTTTCCTTTTTTTCCTTAATCAACGTGTACAGCTATGGCATGGGTTACCAATAAAAAAAATTCTGCTGGATTATCGTGGTGATTATCAAAAAAGCAAATATTGTTTCATAAATGTGCTATTAAAAAAAATACTCAAAGCTAGAATAAATTTATTTTATAATTATCTGGTTACTTCAGATAGTGAGCTTGGTACACATTTATCTCAGTCGATGGCTTTGCCATCGCAAAGAGTGCTAAAGTTAGGCACGCCATCTATTGCAAAATCATACGAATATTATGCCTTAAATAAAGGAAATTCCGCTGGTACTAGTTCTATCTACAAAGTATTGTATATGCCAACGTGGAGAGATGGCAGTAGTACAGTCTCAGAGATTATTGATAGCTTTATCAGTGAACATGCGTTCTTTAAGGAAAATAATATTGAGATTTTCTGTAAACTGCATCCTTTAGACATTAAATATAACAGAACAAAAGAAATTCCTGTGAATGGTAATATTCATCTCCTGGAGCAATCAGAAGACATTGTTAAGTTATTATCAGGTTTTGATTGTTTGATAACTGATTATTCTAGTGTATGTTTTGAATTTTTCCCACAGCAAAAACCATGTATTTTTTATGTGCCAGATCTAATCGATTATTTTAATAAACGAGAAGCTTATATTAATGTAGAGCATTTTTATTCTGGGCAACCTCGTGATATTCAAATGTTGAAAAATACTCTGCTGGAGTCACGTAATGGCAGATGTAAAAACATCGATTACAAATTTTATTGCGGAGACAATACTTCGGCACTAGAAAATATTTATAATAAATTTACAAACTGCAAGCTTTAAATATCATAGTGTTGGAATTAGAAATGGTAGATGAAATTTTTTCAATTATTATGCCTGCATATAATGCAGAGAAAACTATCGCAGCGAGTATCAATTCTGTGTTAATGCAAAGTGAGAGCGACTTTAAATTATATATAGTTAATGATTACTCAACGGACCGCACTAAGGAAATAATCTTGTCATTTTCTGACAAGAGAATCATATATTTAGAGAATGAAGTTAACATGGGGGTGGCTGGAACCAGAAATAAAGCGATAGAGGCATGTAATGGAATATATATATGCTTTCTGGATAGCGATGATTTATGGCATCCTCAAAAACTTGAAAAGCAATTAAGTGTATTAAATAAAGGCTGGGATGTTGTTGCAAATAATTACTCCACCTTCAAAGATGATATTGCAAATGTAGTTAACAAACGAATTTCTCCGGAAATAATAAATTTCAACGACATGTTGAAAAGTAATTATATTGGTAATCTTACCGGTATATATAATGCGAAGAAATTAGGTAAATTTTATCAAAAAACAATTGGCCACGAAGATTATGTCATGTGGCTGGAGATCTTCGCAAAAAGTAGGCAGGCTTATTGTATTCAAGAGAATCTCGCTTACTATAGGCTTTCTAAAAATTCTGTTTCGGCTAATAAATTAATCGTAATGATATGGCAGTGGACTATTTACCGAAAAGTATTACATCTTCCTGTAATAAAGTCGATATATTACTTCCTTTGTTATGTTTATTTGGGGCTTGCAAAACGAGTATGAATGTTACTGATTTAACTCAAATAATAAATTTCTAAATAAACAGGGAAATGATGCAGCATGAAATTAGCAATTGGCATTTCGACAGTTGGTAAGGGTATAAATGATCTTTATAACAAAGTTAAAAACATAAGCTCCAATGTCGTTGTTATAATATCACATCAGGATAATTCTGATACAAAAATAGATAATATGCTTACGCAACTAACAAATGTATATATTATCACTAAAAATGAACGAGGTTTAAGTAAAAGTCGGAATGTTCTTTTAGACAAAGCAATAACGCTGGGTATAGATTATTTAATCATTAGTGATGACGATGTTTACTATAAAAATGATGGTTTAGAACTGTTAAGCCAGCATCTGATTAAAGAAGAACATTCATCTCACTATCAGTTTCAAAGCTGTGATGAAGCAAATCACCTTCGTAAGAAATATAAACCAGAAAGTTATGAACTCAAAAAGCTTGATGTCTTTAGCGTATCTTCAATTGAAATGTGCATAAATATTTTTCTGGTTAAAGAGAGTAATATAAGATTTGATGAACGCTTTGGTTTAGGCAGTATTTATGCTGCTGGTGAAGAACCGATATTCTTATCGGATGCCCTTAGTCATAATCATCATATAAGATTTCTGCCAATTACTGTTACTATCCATCCATTAGAAAGTTCAGGTATTAGAATTTATACTGATGAGAACACATTAGCAGCTCGAGGTGCTATATTTAAACGATGCCTGGGGAATGTCACAGGAATTCTTTTTGTGTCTGCTTTTTGGTTTAAAAAGTTCATTCTGGAAAAGAAAAAAATTGATAATAAAATACCAAAAATTAGAGCGTTATGTATTCTCATGAGAGGATGTTTTAAAAATGTTTAAAGGAACAGGTGGATTGAATAATAAAATCCAAAACATTTTGATAACGCAATATCTTCCGATAGTTTTAAGCGCATTTTTTTCATTGGCAATATTTTACTACCCGCTATTATCTGCAATAATTTTGGTTTTCTTATCTCCACTTTTAAGTTCTCTGGCCCGAAGATTATCCCTGACATTTGTTGCCACGGTTATAATAGTCTTTTTTGCAACGCAGAAACCTTTTAGTGATATTGCTGAATATATGTCTATTTATAATGGCATATATAATGGAAGTATCGAAGTTTTTAACTACCCTCGTTTTGGTAAAGGCCTTGAATTTATGTTCTTGGCTTTTATGAAGTTCGTTGGATATATTACAGATGCTAATGGACAGGCTTTATTGTTAGCAAGTTATTGCTTAATAGTTGCGCTGTTGACATCGATAACAAAAGATATCGATGATAAATTTAGAGTCATGTTGTTAGGTCTGTTTTTCCTGAATTTGGGGTTTATTGAAGTTACTTCATATTTTTTACGACAGATTATTTCAACCTTAATTTTTCTTTATGCAATAAAACCAACGACCAGGTGCAGATGGGTATTATTCCTTGTTAGTTTTTTCTTTCATATCTCTGCTGCTATTAATATTATAATTTATATTGCATATCTTTTAACTAGAAAGCAAAAGGTTTCGTTGCCAATTGTTATTGTTTTTTCATTTTTAGGGGCTTCATTTCTTTTTTTATCTCCACTTTTCGATTTTATTCTACAGCAATTTAGTGATGTATCGTCAAATGACAAATTCAGCACATTACCTGTAAATTACATAATAATTACTACTGTTAATTTATTAATAATATGCCGGTTGCGATTTCTGTCAGGAAATAAGGAGCGCTTGACTTCATTCCTATTAATTAAAGAAGTTGTACTTTTTTATACACTTTTACCTTTCCCTGCCTTGTCAAATAGATTAGGCATGATTTTATTTGCACTTTATCCATTCTTTTTGAAAAATTACTTGTTTAATTCCGGTATGAAATTTAAGCAGAAATATTTTTACGGCTGCTTATTGTTAGCAATAAACTTGCTCCCTTTCCTGTACTTAATGCTGAATGTTACTGCAGGAAATAATTCTTACACATTCCTTGAGTCGCGCCCTTTAAATGAAAATGTGTATAATATAATAAGTTACCTAACGCACACCTTTAGCAATGGCCTTGAATATATAAATCAGGGTAACAAATAATGAAAAAATACCTTAGTAATCTTTTTTGGCTATTAAGTGATAGAGTGTTTATGCTTGTTTTTCAGCTATCACTTTTTTCCGCAATAAAAAGATTATATGGCCTGGATACGCTGGGGGAGTGGGCAACAATAACCAATCTTTCTCAACTACTATTATCTTTTTTCTTATTGGGCATAGATGTTATCGTTGTCAAACGAATTGTTGAGAATCCAAATAAGGCTGGCAATGAAATTGGCTCTGCCCTTTTTCTGCAATTTTTAGGCATTGTAGCCTACACGTTGTCGATGATTGCAATTGTATATTTTGCGTATTCACATATGGAGTATGCTATATTCTTTTTGTCAATAATCCTGATATCGAATTTATTGAGCTTGTTTTCTAAAGTTATTTATTTTCATTACAGTGCCTTAGTTGAGTCAAAGTATCGGGCTTTCACTATTATTTTGAGCATTACTTTATCATATATTTATTTATGGATGTGTATATATTTTGAGTGGTATGTTTTTTATGCTTATCTACTTTTCTATGTGTTTCAGGGAGTATTGAGTGTAATCATTTATTTTTATTGGTTTAAGCCAGGGTGTAAATGGGTTGTAGACAGGCATACTGTAAAGATTTATTTTTCCTTAGGAATGAAATTAATTATCTCAACTGTTAGTGTTTCATTATTTGCGCAGTGCGATGTCTTACTTCTTGAGCACCTGGTCGGAACGAATGAAACTGGCGCTTTTAGCGCAGCGCTGCGTATTTCAGCGATTTGGTTTATGTGTGCCGGGATCATAGGGAATGCTTTTTTCCCAAAAATTGTTCAACTGGCTAATAGAAATGAAAATGACGCGTTCCTGTTTCTTGAATGGATTTGTGGTGCGGTAAGTTTGTTAACTGTCATTGCTTCAATCGTCGTAACTTTTCTCGCTCCGTTTATTATGAAAGTTTTATATGGCGAGGGCATGTTACTATCCTCACGCATCCTGTCTGTTCACATATGGACAAGTTTATTTATATTCCTTGGTGCATTTTCATCAAAATGGCTATATGCCCGGAATTGGATTAATTTGGATATATATAAAACTGTGGTTGCTGCGATTTTGAATGTGATATTGAATATTATTTTTATTCCTATATATGGGGCAATTGGTGCAGCTATTGTATCAATGTTTTCCTATTGTATAGCTAACTTTATATTTTTCCTTTTCATAAAAAAAACAAAGCCATTATTTTTCATGCAACTAAAAAGCTTGGTCTATATTTTTACACCATGGCGAGTTATTACTAACTATTCGAGAATAAAATGCCTGTTTCAATAGTCACTCCTGTGTACAACAGAGCCACTCTTATTGGCAACTTATTTCAATCATTGCTAAAGCAAGATATCTATGATTTTGAATGGATCGTAATAGATGATGGATCAACGGATAATATTAAAGATGTCATGCATGAATTTCAATTGTCATCTCCTTTTACTATAAAGTTTTATCAAAAAGAAAATGGAGGCAAACCTTCAGCTGTAAATAAAGGAGTGAAAGAAGCAAGTTTTGATTGGATTTATATTGTTGATAGTGACGATTTTATTCCACGAGATGCTATCTCTGTAATATTACATGATGTTATAAAAGTAGATGACCCGTACTGTGCGGGAATGGTTTATTTGAAAGCTTTTTCTGATTCTGGTGATATTGTTGGCGAAAAATTTAGAAGCAATACTCTTGATTATAAATGTTTTTCAGGGGTAAAAGGAGATAAGGCTTTAGTATTAAAGAGAGATTTGCTGAAAAAAAATCCATTCCCTATTTTTGATAATGAAATATTTATAACAGAAGCATATTGCTGGAATAAAATATTAGATGAATATTACCTTCTTGCAAATAATAAAATTATTTATTTGTGTGAGTATTTAGAAGATGGCTTGACGCATAATTACTACAGTCTTTTAAAGAAAAACAAACAGGGAACTTTGGCTTTTGTTACTTCCAATCTTTTATTAAAAAATATCAATTTAAATATTTATAAGCAAACGATATATCATTTTACTCCGGTGATGAATAGTGAGAATTTAAACTTTATTAAAAGTAAGGTTTCATTAAATAGGTATTATATATTTAGAATGTTGTTAGTGATTTCCTATTTCAAAAAAAACTTATTAAAGGTATTGAAAAATTGATTCCAAAAATAATCCATTATATTTGGCTGGGAGGGAATCCTCTCCCTAAAATGTATTCTGATTGCATGAGTACATGGACGGTTTATGCAAAAGATTTTGAAATTAATTTATGGGATGAAGAAAGATATTTTAAAGTTTTTGGCATGAACAAATTTGTTGATGAAATGCTGAGAAAAAAGAAATACGCTTTTGCTACTGACTACATTCGTTGTCAAATACTTGCAAAGTACGGTGGTATTTACCTTGATACAGATATGGAACTCATCAAAGATATAACGCCATTAGTCGACAACGTTGCTTTCCTGGGGGAAGAAGATGTTGCAACGCCCAGTTGCGGAATATTGGGTTGTGAACCGGGTTTTTGGCTTTTTGAACAGTTAAAAGAGCATGTGGCAGAGGCTAAGGGACTCATTACCATTCCTGTTTTATTGAAGAAGTTATTAATATCTCAGGGGATCGAGCGTGACTTAGCTCAGCCATTCAGCAAAATTAAAGATGTCACCATTTATAATGCGGATTATTTTTATCCATTTAATCCTTACGGTAAAAGTAAACGCGAGCAACTTCTTTTGCTTTATATAACTCAGGATTGCTATGCTATTCATCACTGGGCTAAAAGCTGGAAGCTTTCATTGCCAGAGAGAATTATTAAAAAGATCAAAAGTTATATGAAATAGATTTTCGCGGTAACAAAAACATTCCATGTAATTATCCTGTATGGAGTGGCCATAGTTAAAGTGCATCTTATGCTACCCGACGATATAATTTATGAGTTAACATCTAAACCACATTCAAGCCGCACACAAGTCGTGTGGTGACCACACCTGACAGGAGTATGTAATGTCTAAGCAACAGATCGGCGTAGTCGGTATGGCAGTGATGGGGCGCAACCTGGCGCTCAACATCGAAAGCCGTGGTTATACCGTCTCCATCTTCAACCGTTCCCGCGAAAAAACTGAAGAAGTTGTTGCCGAGAACCCGGGTAAGAAACTGGTTCCTTATTACACGGTGAAAGAGTTCGTCGAGTCTCTTGAAACCCCGCGTCGTATCCTGTTAATGGTGAAAGCGGGCGCTGGCACCGATGCTGCCATCGATTCCCTGAAGCCGTACCTGGATAAAGGCGATATCATCATTGATGGTGGTAACACCTTCTTCCAGGACACTATTCGTCGTAATCGTGAACTCTCCGCAGAAGGCTTTAACTTCATCGGTACCGGCGTATCCGGTGGTGAAGAGGGTGCGCTGAAAGGCCCGTCCATCATGCCTGGTGGCCAGAAAGAAGCTTACGAACTGGTTGCTCCGATTCTGACCAAAATTGCCGCAGTGGCGGAAGATGGCGAACCGTGCGTGACCTATATTGGCGCTGACGGCGCGGGCCATTACGTGAAGATGGTCCACAACGGTATCGAATACGGCGATATGCAGCTGATTGCTGAAGCCTATTCTCTGCTGAAAGGCGGTCTGAACCTGTCTAACGAAGAGCTGGCCACCACCTTCACCGAGTGGAACGAAGGCGAGCTGAGCAGCTACCTGATTGACATCACCAAAGACATCTTCACCAAAAAAGATGAAGACGGTAAATACCTGGTTGACGTGATTTTGGATGAAGCTGCGAACAAAGGCACCGGTAAATGGACCAGCCAGAGCTCTCTGGATCTGGGCGAACCACTGTCGCTGATCACCGAGTCTGTATTCGCGCGCTACATCTCTTCTCTGAAAGACCAGCGCGTTGCGGCATCTAAAGTGCTGTCCGGCCCGCAGGCTAAACTGGCTGGCGATAAAGCGGAGTTTGTTGAGAAAGTACGTCGCGCGCTGTATCTGGGCAAAATCGTCTCCTACGCGCAGGGCTTCTCTCAACTGCGTGCTGCGTCTGATGAGTACAACTGGGATCTGAACTACGGCGAAATCGCGAAGATCTTCCGCGCAGGATGCATCATTCGTGCACAGTTCCTGCAGAAAATCACTGACGCGTACGCTGAAAACAAAGGCATTGCCAACCTGCTGCTGGCACCGTACTTTAAAAACATCGCCGACGAGTACCAGCAGGCGTTGCGTGATGTCGTGGCCTACGCGGTGCAGAATGGTATTCCGGTACCGACATTCTCCGCTGCTGTAGCCTACTACGACAGCTACCGTTCTGCGGTACTGCCGGCGAACCTGATTCAGGCTCAGCGTGACTACTTCGGTGCGCACACCTATAAACGTACTGATAAAGAAGGTGTGTTCCATACCGAATGGCTGGATTAATCTGATTTAGCCTAACTGTAAAGCCAGGCCCGGAGCACTCCTCCGGGCTTTTTTATTGTCAAAAAATGGGATTCGGTCAGGTCTGATAGTCGGTGCAATAGCAAATCACGATATACTCATTCAATGCAAAGCCGATACGCCACAATGCTGGCGGTGTGCTCAACCTCAATGTTTAACTGGAAGAAGTTACAGAGCGAATGAAGATAACTATCTCAGGAACAGGTTATGTAGGTCTGTCGAACGGTATTCTGATTGCCCAGCACCATGAAGTGGTGGCTCTGGATATCGTACCGGCGAAGGTCGAGATGTTGAACCAGAAAAAATCCCCGATTGTTGACAAAGAGATCGAAGAGTACCTGGCCACGAAACAGCTTAATTTTCGTGCAACGACTGATAAGTATGATGCTTATCGTGATGCGGATTACGTAGTTATCGCCACGCCTACTGATTACGATCCGAAGACTAACTACTTCAACACCTCCAGCGTCGAGTCCGTTATCCGCGATGTGCTTGCCATTAACCCCAGTGCGGTAATGGTCATCAAATCCACCATTCCGGTCGGTTTTACTAACTCGATTAAAGAGAAGTTTGGCATCGATAATATTTTCTTCTCGCCGGAGTTCCTGCGTGAAGGTCGCGCGCTGTACGACAACCTGCATCCGTCGCGTATCGTGATTGGCGAGCGTTCTGAGCGCGCTGAGCGCTTTGCCGCGCTGTTGCAGGAAGGGGCTCTGAAGCAAGACATTCCGACGCTGTTTACTGACTCAACCGAAGCCGAGGCGATCAAGCTGTTTGCCAACACCTATCTGGCGCTACGCGTGGCCTACTTTAACGAGCTGGACAGTTACGCCGAAAGCCTTGGTTTGAACTCCCGGCAGATTATTGAAGGCGTTTGTCTGGATCCGCGTATTGGTAATCATTACAACAATCCATCCTTTGGCTACGGTGGCTACTGCTTACCGAAAGATACCAAGCAACTGCTGGCCAACTACGAATCGGTGCCGAATAACATCATCGGTGCAATCGTTGATGCTAATCGTACGCGTAAAGACTTTATTGCTGACTCTATCCTCGCGCGCAAGCCGAAGGTGGTGGGCGTATACCGTCTGATCATGAAGTCTGGCTCGGATAATTTCCGCGCCTCCTCTATTCAGGGGATCATGAAGCGTATTAAGGCCAAGGGCGTACCCGTTATTATTTATGAACCCGTCATGGAAGAGGATGAATTTTTCCACTCTCGGGTAATCCGCGATCTTAACGCGTTCAAAAATGAAGCGGATGTTATTATTTCTAATCGTATGACGTCAGAATTGGCTGATGTTGCAGAAAAAGTGTATACCCGCGATTTGTTCGGCAGTGATTAATTACTATCTTCTCTAAAAAGGCCTTATTAAAGGCCTTTTTAGTTTAAACAGGTTAGTAATTAAACGTTGTAGAAGTTACGATACCAGTCAACAAAGTTCTTCACCCCATCTTTAACCGTTGTTTCAGGTTTAAATCCAATAATATCATACAGTGCTTTAGTGTCCGCGCTGGTTTCCAATACATCACCGGGCTGTAGCGGTAGCATATTTTTCGTAGCTTCTATACCCAGCGCATCTTCCAGCGCCTTGATATAATCCATCAGCTCTACCGGTGAACTATTGCCAATATTGTAGACGCACCAGGGGGCAATGCTGGCTGCAGGTGTACCGGTTTCAACGGTCCACTGAGCGTCTGCTTGTGGAATAACATCCTGCAGGCGAATGATTGCTTCTGCGATATCATCAACATAGGTAAAGTCACGTTTCATTTTGCCGTAGTTATAGACGTCAATGCTTTTCCCTTCCAGCATCGCTTTGGTGAACTTGAACAACGCCATATCCGGGCGGCCCCAAGGACCGTACACGGTAAAGAAACGCAGGCCTGTGGTGGGTAATCCGTACAGATGGGAATAGGTATGGGCCATCAGCTCATTGGCTTTTTTGGTTGCCGCATACAGGGATACGGGGTGATCGACGGAAACATCCGTTGAAAAGGGCATTTTGCGATTCAGACCATATACCGAGCTGGAAGAAGCATAGAGTAAATGCTGAATTTTATTATGCCGACAACCTTCCAGTATGTTCAGAAAACCAGTGAGGTTTGAGTCCGCGTAAGCATGCGGATTTTCGAGTGAATAACGCACTCCAGCTTGGGCGGCGAGATGAATCACACGATCAAAATGCCCGGATGCGAAAAGAGTTGACATACCTTCGCGGTCGGCTAAATCGATCTTATGAAAATTGAAGCCGGGGTGTACCAGCAGCTCCAGACGGGCCTGCTTAAGACTCACGTCGTAGTAATCGTTTAGATTATCGATACCGACGACTTGATGGCCAGCCTCAAGGAGGCGTTTGCTAACATGGAAGCCGATGAAACCAGCGGCCCCCGTAACCAGGTATTTCATGTTCGTTCCTCTGACCTGCTCCCCGTTGATTAGTACA